>JAGOLH010000104.1 GCA_017994175.1 Bacteroidales bacterium
CAAATTCGGGACAAAAGAATATGCATTCGAAGAACTAATTGCCGAGTTAAGCTCCGCTTTCATGCTGGCATATTTGGGCTACGAGAGCCGCATCACCGACAACGCAGCCTATATTGAGAAATGGCTTAGTGTAATGAAAAACGACACCAAGTTTGTCATCCAGGCAGCCTCACAAGCACAGGCCGCATCCGACTACATCTTGCAGCTTGCCAATGTAGAGATCGCAGCCTGACACGAAAATCAACACGGTTCCGGTCCACCCGATCAGGAACCGGTTTCGCTACACCCAGACCTCGCAGCCACTGCACCCAGACCTGTGGCTTTTTCATATTGTTTACAAAAACATCAAAATTTAAAAACGAGTTAAACATGCAATTGTAAAACTCGTTTTTATATTGTTATGGTTTATTCTACAACCAAATTCGAACTACTAATAACAATACCATTTTCGAGGTAATACACAGTGTATGTACCATCGGGCAAACCATTCACATTTACAATTTGTTCTGCAAGTGTAAGTACTGTTTCGTAAACGGGTTGTCCTGTGGAATTTGTAATCATTATTTTACCATAAATCTTGCTGTTTACCACCTGAACTGTAAAACTACCCTGATTCGGGTTTGGATTAATTGTGATAGTTACAGAAGGTATTGTTTCTTCTGTTTCAAGGTTTGTTTGATCAGTTTCATTTATAATTTCAGGATAAGCCAAACTGCATTCAGCAATGGCTGCGTCAAACTCATCGGGCGCTATAGTGCCTTCGGTAAGTTCTTTTTCTGCTTTTATATGGCAAAGCCAATTTTCGGCGTATATTTTTTCACTTTCTAAATTAGGTTCGTTGATTTCGTTGATTAGTATTTCAAGCTGAGTAATTGCCTTGTCGTATTGACCCCTCAAACGATTCAATAAAGCTATATCAAGTTTGTATTCGATTTGAATTAGATCAGGGGTTTCTAAATCAAGCAACAAATTTTCGTTCATTATAATCATTTTGTCAACGGCTTCATTAAAACCAATATGTTCAGAATTCCTTTCTGTAAACAGGTAATAATTTACAATGGCACGGTGAACATCTCCATAAGCCTTTGTTTGAAACTGATATGCTACATCGGTATCCAAGTTACTGCATAAATCAATCAAACTAATGTAGTTACCAATAAGCTTGTCAAATTCGCTTTGGGAAGAAATTGTTTCTGTTTGAATAGCCAAGTAATCAACAGATTCATCTAATGACATACTAGCTATATCATGAAAACTGAGTAGCGGTAAATCGACAGAAGATTGTTGATCGTTTTGCGCCCCGTTAGGTAACATCCCTCCTAAGCTATAAGAACCTTGCTCTATATCGTAACAAATTGTATAGGATGGTGTTACATCTGTTAAATCAACATGTGTTGGTAATAAACAATTAACAACATGAACATCCAGTAGATAATTGGTACCATATTCAGGGTCGGCAAGCAAGGAGCTTTCCCAACGATTTCTATCAGCTGGTATACTAATAGTAATCCCACAATTGGCTCTTTCTACAACTGTACCATATATTGTATAACTATCATTAATTGATTGAAGTTGATTATACCCTTCATCTAAGAACACTCTACCATAACCCATAATTATTGTTTTAGTATTTAGCGACATGTCGTTTTTAGCATTATTGTTAGCATAAACAAGAGTTCCATTAGATGTATAAACACCATTATTATTTTCATTAATATTGTTGCAAGCAAGATTAATATCTAAAGCACCAGAAGTTTTTATGCCATCATTAGTGTTCGAACTAATATCGCAGCTTTCAATATCCAAATCGGCACTACTGCTGCCCTGGTAGTATATGCCATAGCCATTGTCGGTAAAATCACAACTTAAAAAAGAAGATGTAAAGCTCATATTGGTGCAATAGGTGCCATACAAACTATTATCGTGAAAGCTGCTGTTACTTGCATCGACGCCTTTGTTGTATAAATAAAGACCATAACTGTTGTTTCTGAATTCACAATTATCAATATAAAGTTTAGCCCCGAAATTGTTCAATTCACCTTTCAATCCGTATAGCCCGTTTTCGAATATAGAGTTTTGTACAACAGCGTTCGACTGACCGTAGAAGTAAAAACTACGGTGCGCATTGTTTGAACCTGTGGTTGAAGTCAACAATACATTATCGAATGTAATGGGGTAATTTGCTGTGGACAGCATACGTTTCGAAGTTCCCATTTCAATTTTGCAGTCTTCGAATGTAAGCGATGTCATTGCAGGGAAGCGCACCGTGTTTTGCTGCACTTCTAACACCTTGTCGCTTTGACCTGAACCGTGCAGGTAGATGGATGAGCCCGAACCGCAGGTAATGTTTTCGGTCCAGTCGTCGCCCGGATTGCTGAACTTGATGTAGCCAGCACCTGTGAAGGTGAACTGGGCGTTGGCAGCGATGGTTAAATTTCCAGCTATATTAATATATGTTTTATTACTTAACAATTCGATGGTTGCTCCCTGATTGTATATTAGTTCTGCATCCTGAGTTGCATCGTACATTATGTCTATTTTTCCATAATCGGAAAGCGTTAAACTACCTCCGTTCTTAACTTCAAGGCTGCCGCCGGGATTAACAATGATATTTCTGTTATAGGTTTCGTCTTCCCAGAGTATTATTTCACCGCCATTGTCTATGATGAGCCTGCCCCCGTCGTTTATTTCTATTTCTGCATTATTTGAAAGAAAATGAACGGGTGCTGAAATTGTCAACTGGCCGTTAACAGTTAATGTTCCGCAAATAAAGACGGGTGCATTCCATGAAATTTGTTGTCCACTGTTTATTACGGCGGTTTCGCAGTCGTTGTAGTTTAAGGCTTTATATACTGCGTGATAGGTGTTTAACCGCCCTGCGGTGTAATCTTCGCCAAAGTTTAAGTTAGTGTAGTTGTTTGCATCATCAAAATCGGAAATGGAATCTGCTGTTGTGAGCAGTATTTCTTCGACCTGGGCGGGAGTAAGTGTGTTATCGGCTGCCAGCATCAGGGCTATTGCCGATGAAACGAATGCCGCAGAACATGAGGTGCCTGAAGCATCTGTTTTGTAGGTTGCACCAATTGTCCCGTCGTAGTATGTTGAGGTTATATCATAGCCAGGGGCACAAATTTCGACAATATGACTACAAGCATGATAATTACTATTATTTGCTCCAATATATGTTTTGTTATCTTCATTTACAGAGCTTACTATTATAATTCCAGGAATTTCATAAACCCCTTCGTACATAAGTGAAGTTTCTCCTAGATAATCTTCTCTCTCATTTCCAGCACTATATACCACAGTTGTCCCCTGATTAACAACCCAATTGTGAAAGCTTACAAAATCTTCATTTTCTCCGGCACAATACCGCAAACTAATATTGACAACTTTTTCACCATTTTGAGCGGCAAAATTCAGGGCGCTGGTTACTTCTGAATGGTAATTGCCTGACCCTGCCGTGGAATAATCGTACAGGTTAAGTTTTGTGTTGTATGCTGCGCCGCATAGACCCAGGCTATTACCGGCTATAGCCGCAATAATACCCGACATTACCAACCCATGGTAAGAATCAGTGCCAGGTGCTGGCGGTACGGAACCTTTGTAATAGCCACCGGATGTGAAATCGCCGGTTTCGTAGGAATCGTTTACTTTACCCCATAAGTCGGAGTGAAGGTTTTGTTGAAAATCGCTGTCAATAAGACCAACGGTATGGTTCGGATTTCCGGTAGTCAGGCTCCATGCGCATGGCAATCCCAGCATGTCGTTTACATAAGTGTTGTTTAACGGATCGTTTGTTGCAACAGGATTGCTACACTCAACCCCTACTTTTTTATCATAATAAATTGTGTCGAACAAACCTGATTTCCCGAGGATGCCGAAAACAGTGTCAGCGCTCGCTGAGCACCTGATATGGTAGTAATTATTCCATGCAGTATAGCCCGGTGTAACTTTTTTGAAATATCGTACATCGTTCAGATTGTATATTTGCAATTGCAAGGTGTCGAATAGCGTTTCCTGCTGCGTGGTCAGATTTTTTTTCTTCCATGCGATGATAACCGTATCGCTTACGGTTTGCGCCATTGACGTTGCGGCATAAAGAAAAAATGCCGACAAAATAAATAGTCGTTTCATGATTCTTTAGTTTTTGATTATACGTTGGGTAAAGACATTATGGTTTGTTTGTATTTGCAGGAGGTAGGTTCCGGGAGCAAGCCGGCTTAAGTTTACGGGAGCGCTGTTTCCCGGTATTTTAGCTGAAAAGAGGAGTTGCCCGGTAAGATCGTAAACACGGATGCCGTAGCCGTCGGCTGAAGCGGGAAGGTCGACACAGATAAGGTCTGTAAAGGGGTTGGGGTAAACTTGAAGCAACTTTTCCCCGGTATGCGATGAGATGCTATTAAACTTGTTGTAATAGTTCAGACAGGAGTCCTGGTAATAGATTATGGTATCATTGTAAATACTTACCGATGCACGATTTATTGTAATGTTTCCATCATAATAACACATGCAGCTATTTTGCATCTCATTTAAAATTGATAATTCAAAAATATCAGACATTATTCCATAATAATCAAAAAATCTACCATAACCGTTATGCTGAAGAAAGGTAGAATAATATCCTATTTCTCCTGCATAACAATTGTTATGTGAGTAACCTACTTTATACGAATAAATAGGAATATTACTAAACATAAACACAGAATAAGGAGTATATGTCATTCCTTCTCCAGATAAGAAACCTGCATCCCAAATAAATACAGAGTCAAGAGAAAATGAGTTTATACAATCTTCGAACACGGGCATTTGCCATGTTACCGTGTCGCCATGCTGAATATCGTAGCTGAACGAGAGTACAAATTCACCGATGTCGGCATTGTAAAAATAAATGTTGCCACCGTCCTGGTAAGTAAACCTGTCGGGCATTTTTACGGGCTCGAACCCGGGCCAGTAGTGGCGTTCGACTTCCAGTTTACGGCAGTTATGCCCGTGAAAAAGGGTGTCTTTTGCCGACCGTACATACCAGTATTGTGCATAAACGTTGTTCGTGCCCATGTTGGCTGTTTCGTACAACCATACAGCCCCAACTGGCGCCCACTCCCATTCCCAGTCTTTGGTGCCATGCTGAGAAAAACCGGCATTGCCGGAACAAATTGTGGCAATCAATAATAGTAAGTTACTTAAGTATCTCATGCTTCCTTAGCTTTGTATTTAACTTTGATCAACCACGCCTGTTTGTTTTTCAAGAACCATCATTTTCGTTCAATTAATACAGTTATACAAAGTTAAACTAAATTTGGACTAAAAGCACAACGGGTTACCTTCATTATACTTTTCTATTTATTATAAAAATAAACATTTTTATTAAAGGAAAGATGGTATGTATTAACAAGAGTATTTCTTTACCAACCCAACTCTTTTGTAAATAGTTGGCAACTATTTATTGCGACTTATATTCTCTGGAAAAAACGAATATTTAGGATTTTGGGGAAGTATTTTTAGTAATTCCCTATCCTCTCACTTTGCAAATCTCTTGTAAACAGCCAAAACACCCATAACACAGGTAAGGTGAGTGGTGCGGAGAGTTGCTGTTAACAATATAGCAGCCTGACACGAAAATAAACACGGTTCCGGTCCACCGATCAGGAACCGGTTTCGCTACACCCAGACCTCCGCAGCCACTGCACCCGAGCCTGTGGCTTTTTCGTGGGGGGAACGTTTGTTCAATACTACTTTTCCTTCTTTTTGCTTTTTCTTCCCTTTTCCAAAAGGTAACTTTCTATTCTTATTGAATGTACACTATCCCTATCTTTTTTGTAATAATAAACAATATTTTTTCTCAATAACTCCTGAATTAAAATATACCTCTCTTCCTTTTTTAACTTGTCAAAATTCTCATTGCTTTCAAATTTTCTTAATGCTTTAAACTTAGACCTCTCAAATTCAGAGGTGGGAAGATAATAGCTTGTAATAGCACTTTCAGCACATTTTATAACATCTTCCTTTTCCATGTCAACCAGTTTTTCTAACAAAGTCTTTCTTTTAATTCTCAGCTGCTTCGTTATCATAGTTCCAAGCTGAATACTGTGCTCAATCATATCTATGAATCTAAAATCTTCCCAGTAATCAATTAGAGCTTTATAAAATGTCCTTATTACATGATAAATTGAGCAATCAACTTCAATAAGTACAGAATTTTTATTTTCTAATTCCACAATTTTAAGAATCCCCTCCGTGTTACCTATGTTCTCAAATTCAAAAACAATAGGATTTGCTTCACCATTAAACACGAATGAAGTTTTTTGTACACCTGTTACAATTGCTTCCAGCCACGCTTTCATCTCAAAAAGGGGATTAACATCATCAGAGAAATAAATACTAAAGCTTTTTTCATCTGTATCAATTCTTATGAGGTTATACATTGGAACATATTCCTCTATTGTTACCTTTATCATTCTATTAATTATTAATCAAGCTACTCTTTTGTTTTTAATTATTACGTAAAGTATTTCTTAAAATAACGAAAAAAACATTCATTTTTCAAAATCAAAATTAATGAATTTTGCTTAATCTGAAGTTTATTATAAATTTGTAATCCTATACTAAATTACTTACAACAACCATTTTAAAATAATTTACAAATGAATCATATTAAAGCATTCAACAAGAGCATTGAAGATCTTATATAATACTCCCCGAAAATTGGACCACTGGTTAAGTTGAATAAAAACAATTAAATTTACCAGTATTATGAAAAAAAGCAGAAGAAAATTCAGTGCAAGTTTTAAAGCACAGGTAGCCATTGCAG
>JAGOLH010000105.1 GCA_017994175.1 Bacteroidales bacterium
ACATCCGGATCGGCGAGATATTTCTGAGCCACCTCGTGCTCAACTTTTCCAAGAATTGGATATTCATTGATATGACCTTCTTCAAAGTCGTTCAGAAATCCCAGAATATCCCATGTGTGTTTTACTTTGTTTATTTCTTCGGCAATTTGCGCAATAACGGTTCCATTGCCATAACCTCCAATAATTATCAGTTTCATTTTTGTTTCGATTGAATTAATTTAACCCTTTCAATAATATGATTTGCTTTAACCACAAGTGGTGGTCCTATAAAAGTACCATTTATAATGGCAACGCCTTTCCCCATGCTACGGGCTTCTTCGTCGAGACGCAATATTTCGTAGGCTTCTTTCACTTCATCTTCCGAAGGAGAATAGTGACGGTTAGGGACAGCATTTTGCTTGGGATGCAATGTCCACATTCCTGCATACCCTAAAGTTCTTCCCATCTGACAATGTTTTTCAAGACCTTCCTCGTCGTGAATTTTAATATACGCAGCATCAATAGGAATAAGATTATAAGTTCTTGCAACCATGGCAACCCATGCACGAGGTGAGAACAAGCTAACGGCTTTGTCGAAGTCCCTGATTCCTTGTAAATCGCTTACGAAATCTTCGGAACCAAAACCTATGGCAACATTGCGACTTGATGCCGTTGCAATTTCATCGGCTTTAATAATTGAGGAAGATGTTTCAAGAATGGGAATTATTTTAAATGTTCCAACCGGCATTCCTTTCTTATATTCAATGGCTTCGAGCAGTTTATCAAAGAAAATTATGTCCTGTGCATTATACGTTTTCGAGAATAAATACCCGTCCACACCGGGAATGGTGGTTTGCATTACATCGTCAAGCAGAAATCCGCTCTGTCTTTCGTTAATGCGTATAAATACGGCATAGTCTTTAAACATTCCGCTGCTAACATTTTTTACAATGATATCACGAGCCAATTGCTTATTCGATTCAGGCAGTACCGAGTCTTCCAGATCAAGAAGAATTACATCGGCGTCCGATTTGGCGGCACTTATCTGCAGCTTTTCGTTGTGCCCTGGCACAAACATAAGGCTGCGCATTATAAATTTTTTTTCATTCATATTATTGGGGTTTTTTCTTAATAAGGACTTTTCTTCTGAATTTTATTACATCAACATTGTTTTGATTGTAACCAATGGTTTCAACGTATATGATTCCTCTGTCGGGTTTCGATTGCGATTCCTTTGTTTCGAGTATTACCGTACGGCTATAAATAGTATCGTTTATAAATGTTGGTGCCAGATGATCGATATTTTCATAGGCAAGATTTGCAATTGCCTGTCCGCTTATATCCATTACAGTCAAATGAACTGCCAGGCAGAAAACCAAAGTCCCCGGCACCAGCACCTGACCGTGTTGCTGCCTGCTGCAGTAATCGATATTAGTATGAACCGGATGGTGATTCATTGTTAATAAACTAAAAATGTTGTTGTCGCTTTCAAATATTGTTTTTGACTGACAATGATAATATACCTGCCCTGCCTCGAATTCCTCGAAGTAATGGCCCATTCTATTTGCTTCCATAGCGGTTGTTCCAGTTAATTATATTAATAATTCGGTTAATATGGGGTTTTTCGAAAATTTTACCATTTAATTTAACAATAGAAGTTTTGTTATGCATCATTTCCAGAATTTTTGGATATAATTCTCTGGCTTCAGCTACTTCTTCATCGGAGTAGTATTTAATGGAATGTATCTGTTCAAGCTGCATGGGGTGTATTAAAAATTTGCTGTCGAAACCCATCGAGAAACCATTCAGTACTTCACTACAAAAGGCGTCTTTGTCTTGGTAATCGAGGGTAACGATATCTATTGCGCTTAAATCGTATGCCCTCGCAGTATTTAGAATAGTTTGCCTTGCATAATATAAGTTCTCAAGATTATGTTTCATGCCCATTGCATTGCAATAGTCGTAGTTACCGAGGGCAAGTGCAGAAATATTCAATTGCTTGCTTTGCACAGCTTCTTTCAGAAAAAGTAATCCGGCAGGATGTTCAACAAGGATTACAAATTTAAATGTATGATAATCGTATAGCGATGATAAGGCAAATATTTCTTTTAGTTTCGCAAGTTGCAGTATGTCTGAAAATTTAGGAATGATAAAATTAGTAAACCCAATATCAATTAAAGAATGTAGCATATCTTTGTCAACATCGAGCTTGTTTTTTGCAAACAACGCAGGGCGAACAAAATAATTTTTCCGTATATCAATACATTTTAAATTCCCTAGTGCTTCATCAATTTCATTGAATGCAACCGAGTCTTCAAGGTCAAAAACAATGTAATCGGAAGGTATGGTGGCAGCTTTTCCTATAAATTTGCTAACATTTGCCGGAATAAAAAAGTAGGTCTTAAGCATATAACAAGTACACTTTTAACTTTTCAATAATAATAAAAATTATTGAATATACCTCAGGTCTGTCAAACAACATTGTATTGATCTGACTGCGAATTAGTGCTACCTGACTTTCTACTTGATTTTATCCCAAAATATTATTCATTCCATTTTTTTTGCGTGATACGATTGTTGATAGCCACCAGTTCCGGATTCTTATCAAGAATATCAATGATTTCATCCATAGGTTTATTGCGACAGTCGTAATTCTCTATCAGCGTTTTTACCAATATTAAGTCTTCGTTAGTATCAACCGACAATCTGTACCCGTTTCGCGTCGGTTCCCTGTATAAAGTTTTTATTATAATATTCCCCGGAACATTCTGATGAATATATGGTGTTACATGCTCTTTTTCCTTTGGGCTTTGAGCATTATTGTACGCTTCTTCAAGTAATTCAAACGAAAACAATTCAAAAGAAAAGCCTAGAGGGAAAGTATTGCTTCGTCCGATTGAAAAATAAGATCGTTTCCCAAAGTTCTGAATTCCTGAAATTGTATTCCCAAGAAATGTGCCATCGATTAAAGGGTTATCACCGGTTATGCGAATAACATATTCCGCATGATACTTTTTTGCTGCGTGGTAAAAACGGTCGAGTACATTAAGTTCGCTTCCCCGGAAAATCGGAATTTCAATTGACGTTAGATAATCTTCCAAAACATCGTTTTCAGGCAATTCCGAAGAAGCTACAACAATGGGTATTCCTGATTTTCGCAGTCTCTCTATTTGTATTCCAATCATCGGGATTCCGGAAATTTTTTTCATTACTTTTTCGGGGTCGCTGCCACCGGTGGTAACAATAAGCTGAAGCGCGTCGCCTTTTTTTGTTATGGGCACGGCATTTACCACCTGCCGGTTCAGCACAATATATTCGGCTCCAATAAACCAGTTTGGTTTTGCACGTGTAAGGCCAAATTCGCTGAGTTTTTCGTGTGGCGTATGTGCCGACGGCAATATGAAACATGTGCAATAGGGTGTGGCTTCGCACAAATTGTGCATCATTACCACAGGCAGCTGTTTTTGAATCTGTTCAACAAATACTTTGCTATAGCCGTAAATTTTATCGATGTAGAGCAACGAGGGCTGCAGCAGGGAAATTTGATTTTCGATAAATGCATATTCGTTCTCGATGCAGCTATTTACAAATTCGATGTTGTTTTGCTGTAGCATTTCACAGGCCGGTTCCGAAAAATTTCCGGCAAAAACAATGCGCAAGTTTTCGGCCGGTTTGCGGTTGCGCAGCTCGCCAACCAGCGAAATGCATCGCACCAGGTGCCCAAAACCGAACTCTTGGTTGGCATCGAGTCGGAACAGCAACGTCATAGTGTTGAGCCTATTACGCGCGATGGATTTCCAACCACTTTAACGTAGTCGTCAACACTTTTTATTACCACCGAGCCAATGCCCACCAGCGACCATTTGCCAAGAATTATGTTTTCGAGGGTTGAGGCGTTGGTTCCCACATAGGCTCCTTCCATAAGTCGTACACTGGCACCTATGCAGGCATTGTTGGCCACATACGAGTAGTTGTCGAGAATGGCATTGTGGCCAATAAGTGCTTGTGCAAATATGTGAATATGGTTGCCAATAACTACATTGGGGCCAACGCTCACAAAGGGTTGAATGCTTACACCGTAACCAATTTTTGCAAAATCGGAAACCACTGCCGTGGGATGAATGAGTGTGGCAAAACGATTATCGGGAATTTCGAGGTCGGTAAGTTTGTGTATGTATTTGTGGTTGAATCGCGTGCTGATAAGCGAATAGTAGAAATACACATCGGGGTCGCTCAAATAGCGGTGCGCTGTTTCTTTGTCGATTTTGCCCAGCACCGGAAACCCGTTGATGGGGTCGGTTTCGAAATCGTTAAGAAAACCGATAATTTCCCACTGCTCCGATACTTTGTTGATATCGGTAACTGTTGAGGCAACCACGGTGCCGTTGCCATATCCGCCGCAGATAATCAGTTTTTTCATGTGTGCTTATGTTTTTTGTGTAATTATTCCTTTTTCGAGTAAGAAGCGGTATTTCATTTCGGCTATCAGCCAGTCGTTCTCCGAATCGATATCCTGAGCCAGAATGTCGTCGATAATCAGGGCACCGCGATTGGTGCCGTGCAAAGTTTTTTCGCGTGTCATCCAATAAAACTGACCGGCATCGTGGTAGGCAGGTTCAAGGTCTTGTGTGCGGGTTTTCAGGTGTTCGGGCATCATCATTTCTACAGCTTGCCCCCTAAGGCGAAACGCACGCTGAATGGGGTACGAAAACTGCACGACAGGCCTCACCGAATCGAAGTTATTTTTAATCATTAATTGATATGCATCGCTTAAATTGCGTTGCAAAATAAATGGCGCTGTGGGCAGAATAAGGCAAAGCTGAGTGCAGGTGTTTTTTGTTTGGTCGAGCCAGACTACGGCTTCGTCAACCACAGCGGCCAACGGGGCATAGTCGGTCGACGATTGGGCCGAACGCATAAAGGGAACTGTGGCACCGTAGTGTTTGGCAATTTCGGCAATTTCGGCATCATCGGTCGAAACCATTATTTCTTCGAACAAATTCGAATGTATGGCAGCTTCAATAGAATACGCAATAATGGGTTTCCCCAGAAATTCTTTGATGTTTTTACGCGGAATGCGTTTGCTGCCACCACGAGCTGGGATGATGCAAAAATTGGTTGTATTTATGGCTTTATTTATTTTCATTTACTTCGCGTCATTTAATATTACAGGTTTATTCGTTTTTAATAATAATCCATTTTCCCTTTTTTCGGCCACCAACTCTCCTGAGCCTGTTTTCCGTTTTTAGCTGGTCGATATCGCGGAGAACTGTTCTTGGTGTTAATTCTAAACGCAATGCAATCTCGCCTGTTGTTATTGATGGATTAGATTCAACAAGTTTAAGGATTTTTATCAACCGTTCTTCTTTTGTGACATTTTTTGTGACATCATTTATGACATCATTTGTGACATCTGTTTTTTCTTTAAACAAAAGAACCCGAAAGCCGTTAAAAACCTCTTCGAATTTTGGCTGTTTAACGCCATATTCTTCACAAATATTTAAAACACGCCTGATTCCGGAACCGTATTTTTCAATTAAACCGACTTCCTTAAATGCTCTTGCAATGAGTTTATTCCTAGTTTTTGAGCTGTAGTTGCCCGACAACAAATCATCAATCGTTATGCCTCCGTAAAGCTTTCCGGGGTTAAAGAATTCTATCCGGTCGTCGAATATTTTAATGATGCTGGAGCTGCTATCGCGGTAGTCGCGATGTACAATCATATTTATCACGATTTCCCGTATGGCATCTAACGGATAATCAAAACGCTCAGTTCGTTGTGGTGCTCCGGTAATAATATACTCAACCATCAGGTGCTTTTTAATAAAAGCGATGATTTCATCAACTTCGGTAAACAAATCGGTATTCAGCGAAGTACTGTCGATAATGGTTGTTGGGCTTTTAAAGCGTCCTACCTGTACATCACTAATCAGGCAGTATTCTTTCACAAACAACAGATAGCCTCCAAATGTCAGTTGATGGTTACGAATGATTTCCAGTTTTGCCAGAAAGTCAATGTGGGGTATTTCAATCCTTTTCTGCGTTTGTTGTTCAATGGTCTCAACAAAACGCTTCACTTTTTGGGCAGAGATATGTTCTATGCTGTGATTGGGGTCAGGATAAAAGTCCCAGCTTGTATTAATGGTTTTAAGGTATTCGTTTGCTATTTCATCAATACTCATCAAATGGTTTGAGTTGGCTACCCGTTTAAAATATTTTCCACGAATTGCAACAGGTTTTACAGGATATTCCTGTATTGAAAATATAACAATGGTTTTGTTATTTAAACTAATTGTTTCAACATCCGGGATTAAAACCGGGGATGTTTTATTCTTTATTTCGTTTACCCATTGCTGCACCGATTCAGCATTTATTGTTGTTCCAATAATCTCAGCTTTGGGGTTAATGCCTACAATAACTTTCCCTCCTGAAGTATTGGCGAAAGCCACTATTGTTTCTATCAATTCAGTATTAAAACTCGATTTGAATTCAATATTTTCATTTTCGCCATTTTGAATAATGTGTTTTATTTCCTCAAGATTGATCATTGGCTTATAGTGAATTATTGTAAAATTCAAAAATACAATCAATTACATAATCCTGTTCTTCGCTGCTTAATGTTGGATAGATTGGTAAACTTAAACAATTTCGGTAGTAATTCTCTGCGTTTGGAAAATCACCCGGCTTCCATCCAAGTTTTCGGTAATAAGGCATCAGGTGCAGGGGAAT
>JAGOLH010000004.1 GCA_017994175.1 Bacteroidales bacterium
TTCTACTTTATAATTTCCAAAGTCCAAAACTTTGGAAATCAATTTCGATACGAATTTGAAACCGACGAAGGAGGTTCGCGAGTACCCATAAAAATAAATATTTCTTACGAGCAAAGCAAATCACAACTTCTATTCTTTCGTTTTTATTATTTTCTACTTTATAATTTCCAAAGTCCAAAACTTTGGAAATCAATTTCGATACGAATTTGAAATCGACGAAGGAGGTTAGTTATTAATAATCTTTCCAGAAAACAATTTCAGCTTCTTTAATGCGATAGCCATCCGGTAAATTCTTCATCTGAACCGAATCGAGATTTGCAGTAATCGTAAGCACATGCCTGCCCATTCCAAGTTGGGTTATCGGAATAAAAGCCGTCATTCCAAACCGGTTTAGATCCCTACTCCTGGTCGGAATCCATTCGATATTGTTATACACACTGTCGTCGATACGGACCAAGGCAAGGTCGGAAAAATGTTTTTCCCCGTCTTTCCCTGAAATATAATCCATAAGTTTATCCCAATCTCTATCGTAAACCGCAAAAACTTTCAGGCATTTATCTTTAACAATAAGAGACTGAATGGCTATATCTTTCACCTTTGTACCATCCTGATCATCTAAATAATAATTGTTGTCGATATATATATTGGAGCCCATATTTTCTTGAAAACGGTAGGTTCGCTGATCGAGAATATTCGGCCAATGCATGGTGCGATACAGCGACACGTATGAGAAAGATATCGCGGCAAGCATATACGCAAACAGAATCAGGGCAATTTTCATTTTTCTGATATTCGTGCTTAACAAAAGCAACGAACGCTGATATAGAAACCTCAGAGTCAGGAAATCAATTAATCGGAATGGCAGATATACAATGTAACTCAAATAAGGTATTTTTCTCAGAAGCCCAAACGTAATAAAATCGAACAGGTATACGACGAAAACAACATAAAAAACCGTAAAGTACACAGCTTTGTCGACTGGTAATGTAATAACAGGAATGGTAAAAGAGGTAATAAAAAACAATATAAAACCGGCTAAAATCACAGCAAGAATTATCGAAAAATAAATAATTAAACCGCAAAATCTGTCAACCGACATTATCTGCTTATACATTCCTGTTTCTCCTTCAGCCGGAATTCTGAAAGGTTTCCTCCAACCAATCTTTTCCTGTCGGAGACCTCCCGGGAAAACATAACTCACACAAACCAATGCCAGCCAGTACGACCTCATTGCCAAATGGACAACAAAACCCAACGTAAGGCTTTTTAACGCAATCATAACAAAGATCATGAAAATCGATAATCCAGGCACTGAAGCATATTTGCTGATTGAAACAAAAAAACCGGGTATAATGCCTCCCACTTTGAAAAGTGAAAAAATTGCTCCTCCAGAAATGAGTAACTCGAGCTCCCATGAGCTTTCCTGAAGTTTTTTAATCCATTTTGGCACTTTTTGTTCTTCTTGCATCTATTTCAACTTTTTTATAATGAATAAAACCTGATCAATATATTACCCTGTTTGTTGTTACGGCTTGATAAACTTCTTAATAAAGACCTTCTCTCCACAGGAGAATTTCAACGTGTATTGTCCGGGTTGCAGATCGGTAATTTCAATAGTATTATCGGTTATAGTATGAATCGACTTTTCGCAAACCTTTGAACCCGAAATATTAAAAATTTCTGCTTGTGCTGCTTGATCCGGTTGCCCCGGAATATACGCATTAATTACATCCCCGGCAGGGTTCGGACTAATTACAATAACAGCACTGTTATTGTAAGATTCTGAAGGAATTGCCGAGAATAGCTGGTAGTTATTCATATCGGTCAAACCCCGCGAATCGGTTACTTTAATACATAAATTCGAATTCAGCTCTTCGGTGGTAACTGTTCCCGATAACAATCCGCTCTCGGTAAGCTGAAGTTCCTGCGGGATCATAGAGGCATGAAAACTATATGCGGTTACCGGTACATCTCCCGGTAGTCCGCTTAAAGGCGATAAAGTGTAATTTTCGAGATTTCCGTTCGAAACACCCGAAATCCAAACCGTGCCATTCAATCCTTTACAATCGTTATAATATACTGTAATTGTGCCATTGGCTTCAAGCTTGAGAGTGGTGTTTATATCGGTACCCGTCCAGTTAATCAGACAATAATCGGTACCCTCTGAATAAAAAGTGCTGCAATTAACCGACGACATAAATGCAGCAATACATTTACGGTGCAGAAAACTCACGGTAAGCTGATTGGTTGAATTGTCGTTGTAGGGCAACGCATAGGGCTCATTCGAAAAATCGATATATCCGTTTGCATTGATATTAATTCCATGGTATTTCACTCCATAAAATTCAAATTCGAAAGGCAATTGCACATAGGTATCCAACACGGGAGTATTTACATCGGGGGCTTCCTCTGTATTTTCGGTTTCTTTATAATCGATATTAAATTCATATCGATAAGGAGGCGTTCCTCCAACTGATGAAAGCTGCTGTGAGTATGCCTGATTCAACACAGGGTCAGGCAATGCTTCGGGTGTAATTTCAGGCTTATCGAATTCCGGGACATGTATCAGCGCTACTGAAGTAACACCATTATTAGCAATGCTCACATCGGTTTGTTCGGATATTGCTTCAACCGGATTGCCTGAACTGTAATCCATCACCGAAAAATTAACAATGCGTCCGCTACCTAAGCCCCAGTTGTCGTTTTCGAGAACCATGAAAAATAATTTAATGGGTGTTCCCGGATTTATCAGATTAAGCATTGGTGTTACATCAAGCCCAAACTCAATATATTTATAAGCATCTCCGAATTGACCCTGCATAGGCAATTCTCCACCCTGATAGTCGAAAATCGGAAAGCTCAAGTAATAATCCGGACTTGTGGCATCAAGATCGGTACTAAAGCCAGTCAGTATTTTTAATCTGCCGCGGTTAGAGTAATATAAATTAACTTTATACGTGAGTACAGGCGAATAGTCTCTTAAAGCGTACATTATGTTTACTGTATGATTCCATATACCACCATCATCCGATTCCATAGCCAGTGTGCGGTACATCATCCAGGCATAGTAAGGTGTGCTGTAGTTGTTCACCATTTTAAATGCACCAATTTCCCAATCGCGCACATCCACAATATCGTCACCAGTGATGTCGATATCGTTGGTAAATTGACCGTCGCCATTATAATCGTAGCGGACAGAGTCGTTGTAGCCTATAATGCACATAGCATGGTTGGGGGAGGCATCCCAGCTTATAATTGCATTTTCGCCCTCATGAGGGCTTCCGGCAGGCAATGTATGCGAAATACTCTGATATTGCGAATAGAAAAAACCAACACCGCCGGTTTCCGACCCATCGAGATGATCGTTTAACCAGTTTTTCACAGTGAGAATCCCTTCTTCGGTATCGCATTTAATTGCAGCAGCCCCTCCGATACGGTTGTGCATGCCCGCATAGTAATTGTCGTAACCTGTCATAAACCTTGAGCTGCCTCCTGTGTCGTATTCGCCGCCATAAGTTTGCACATTTGGGGTACCTACTGTTTTCAGAAGCTTCAGCGTATGATAATAACTTGCACCATACCAGCCATAACCTCCGTTTTCCCAGTTCCATGCAAAGTGAGTTGGATATCTGTTTTCGGGAACATCGGCTGCAACATCCCGTAAGCGGTCAATTTCGTAGGTAAAGGCATTTGCCACCGAAGTTGCCTGACCACATTCGTTTCCGGATTGCTCGAACAAACCACAATGATAAGGAAGTGTGCTGTTGTCAACTTCCACCGGCAACGATTTGTTTTTATACGCTTCCGGCAATTTCAGTTCAGGGAGAGATGACAATTCGGATTGTTCTTGTGCCGTAAGCGGTAGCCTCATTGGCTGGTCATCAACATTAAAATTTTGCGCCACCAATTGAAAACCCATCAGGACAAACAGAGAAACGATAAAAATTTTCATGTATGTAAGTTTTATAAGCAGATGAAATTTCGTATTATTAATAAATCGTAAATTTTAAAAATAATTTCGTCACACGAGCTATAAGACCTCAATATATTTTGAAAAGTTGCAAACGAAATAAAATAAGTTGATGCACTAATGCATAATAATTCGTTTATTAATGCAACCTTTTTGTATATTGCATAGTTATTCTGGCAGATAGAAGAAACATGCAGCAACCGTTTGTTACAATCATGCTTTTTGTTACTCCGTCTGCTAAATAAATATATTATGATTTTGAAAAAAATAACACAAATTTTAGCAATTGCCTTTGTTTCGATTGCCACTTCGTGCACTGTTTTTGCACAAAACAATTTTATTGTGTGCGGAATACCTGATTTGGACAGAGACACGTATAACGATATAAACGACACTACAATACAACCATATTATGTAAAAAGTGGGTCATGGTACAACAGGTATAATTTCGATATGGATGGCAATGGAGGGTTGGATATAAAAATCAGGACCACCGAATGGGAAAATGCAGGAGGCGGTGGCAATAATACGGATTTGCTTTATCTCACTAATAATATTAAATTTGCTTTTGGTGAGCAACTTGTTGATACAATATATGTCTGGAACCCTCCTCAGATTCAATACTACAATTTCCCAAAAACTTTTAATTACAACGATACTATTGATTCACGTTATAATTTTTTGCAATCTAACATGTACTTAGCTGTAGTAGGTGGACCTGGTTTTTATTTTATTAATCACCCCGGCTGGCTTAACATAGGCGAAAAATACATCGGCATCAGTATGGAGAAGAACGATGTTATGTTGTATGGCTATATTTTAGTGGAAGTTACAGGGTACTCCCGTGTCATAATTAAAGAGTTTGCCATGAACATAAACCCCTATGTGGGTATTGAGCCCGGTAAAACAAATCAGGTTTTTGAGATGTACCCCAATCCTGCCAGTAACGAGGTTTTTATCAAACAGTCCAACCAAAACACAGGTAATCCTGCCGTTTTTTCGCTGTATGATATAAGTGGGAAAATGGTGTTTCAGGCAACTTCGGTTCCCGAAGACGGACACATTGCGCTGCCTGCATTGGCAAAGGGCTTGTATGTTGCCGAATTTGAGGTGGATGGACAGAGGTATTCGAAAAAACTGGCGATTGAGTAAATGGGCATTATTGCTTATTCCCCGCCAAATTCCATCAGATAGGCTTTGATAAAATCGTTCAACCGGCCGTCCATCACAGCCTGCACATTTCCGGTTTCGTGTCCGGTGCGCAGGTCTTTTACCATTTTATAGGGATGCATCACATAGCTGCGTATTTGTGAACCCCATTCAATTTTCTTTTTCTGCCCTTCGATTTTTTGCTTTTCTTCGAGTTGTTTGCGGAGTTCAAGTTCGTAGAGGCGCGACTTGAGCAGGCGCATGGCGTTTTCGCGGTTTTTTAGCTGCGAACGGGTTTCGGTGTTTTCGATAACAATGCCGGAGGGCAAATGGCGTAAGCGCACTCCTGTTTCCACTTTATTTACATTTTGTCCGCCGGCTCCACTGCTTCGGTATGTATCCCATTCAATATCGGCCTGATTGATCTCAATTTCGATGTTCTCGTCCACCATCGGGTACACAAACACCGAAGCAAATGATGTATGACGTTTATGCGCCGCATCGAAAGGAGAAAGCCGCACAAGGCGATGCACACCGTTTTCGCTTTTCAGGTATCCATAAGCAAACTTACCCGCAAACTCAAGGCTTACCGACTTCACTCCCACAGTGTCGCCGGGTTGAAAATCGATTTCGCGCACCTTATATCCGTTTTCCTCGCCCCAGCGGATATACATACGCATCAGCATATCGGCCCAGTCGTTGCTTTCGGTACCGCCTGCCCCTGCGTTGATGTTCATCACACAATCCATAGCATCTTCTTCGCTACGAAGCATGTTTTTCAGTTCGAGATTTTCTACTGCAGTCAGCGCTTGATTGTAGGCATGCAGAACGTCGTCTTCACCGGCATCGCCTGTTTCGGCAAAATCGATCATTACCTGAAAATCGTCGACCAGATTTTTCACGTCGTTATATGCATCAATCCACTGCTTAATTGAACTGATGTTTTTCATGTGTAATTCGGCTGCCTTAGGATCGTCCCAAAAACCCGGAGCTTGTGTTTTCTCAGTCTCTTCGTTTACGCGGGCTATTTTGTTGTCGAGGTCAAAGAAACCTCCTCAGGGCTGCAAGCCGCCCGTTAATATCTTTCTGTTGTTCGGTGTTAACCATTATCTTTTTCTTGCAAAAATAGGATTTATATTTGAAAGGTAAAATCGATCAGCAACACGGCAACATATCGGCAGAATGTGTATTTTTACAAAAAGTTAACCAATGAATCTATTTACCCCGGTACCTGTTCCGCCTCCCGGTTTCAATATCGATTACAGTGATACGATATTTTCGATAGGGAGCTGCTTTGCCGAAAATATTTCTTTAAAACTGGCGGAAGCAGGTTTCAGAATTTGTTCAAACCCTTCCGGGGTGCTCTTCAATCCGGTTTCGACGGGGAATTGCATTCTCGATCTAATTGATAAAAAAAAGTTTTCTGCAGAAGCGCTGGAGTACGATGGAGCATTATATTTTCATAACGGTTTTCATGGTTCGTTTTCGTCGCCAGATAAAGAGAAATGTCTCGAAAAGATACATGAAAGCATGATGCAAGCCTCAGAAAATTTTACAAAAGCAAGTATTCTCATTGTAACTTTTGGCACATCATGGGTTTATATGCACCGAAAATCGGGAGCAATTGTGGCAAATTGCCACAAACAACCGGCAGAAACATTCCTGCGCAAAAGGCTTGAGCCCGGAGAGATATTTTCATTCTGGCAGGAGATACTTCACAGTCTGAACGCACTTAATCCAAATTTGAAAATAATTTTCAGTATCAGTCCGGTGCGTCATTTCAAAGATGGAGCTTTCGAAAACCAGCTGAGCAAAGCCGGGCTGTTTATTGCTGTAAACCAACTGCTGGAGTCGAACAAAAACTGTTTTTATTTTCCGGCTTACGAAGTCATGATGGACGAGCTCCGCGATTACAGATTTTATTCTTCCGACATGTTGCATCCTTCCGAAACGGCCATTGAATATATCTGGGAAAAATTCGGGGAAGCCTATTTTTCGGAAAACACACATAAGCTGACACAAAAAGCAACAGCTATCTCCCGTTCACTGAAACACCGGCCACATCATTCCAACTCAACTGCCTATGCGGAATTTGTTAAAAAGCTTAAACAAGAAGTTTATGTTTTCGAAAAAGAAAATCCGGGAGCTGATTTCAGTTTTAGTAAAAAATGGCTGAGTGGCAAAAATTCACCTGAATCAGATTAATTTTCTGTAGTAACAGCCACTGCATTATAATTCTGGTCGCGCTGCACCGGAATAAACCCGTTTTGTCTTATCAACTGCTTCATTTGAGCTGCTATAAGCGTGTTTTCGAGTCCGGTCGATTTTACCACATTTTCCTCTATCATCACCGAGCCCAGGTCGTCGGCGCCGGCATGCAGGCACAAAGCTCCCACTTCGGTACCCACTGTAAGCCACGATGCCTGAATATGTTGAATGTTCCGCAGAAAAATACGACTCAGGGAAATGAACCTGACGTACTCCGACGCTGAAATGGGTTTCAAATCAGGGTAATGCTTCAGTAATCTTGTATTGTTGAAAGAACATGGCCAGGGTATAAATGCAATAAAACCCATGCTTTGTGGAGGTTTTTCGTTTTGCAATTCCCTGATGAGGTACAAATGTTGTATGCGTTCTTCGATTGTTTCAATATGCCCGAACATCATGGTTGCCGTAGTAGTAATACCAATTTTATGAGCCTGTCGCATCACTTCGAGCCATTCGTCAACACTACATTTTGCAGGGCTTAATTGTTTGCGGACCCTGTCGGACAAAATTTCAGCACCTGCTCCCGGGAGGCTGTCGAGACCTGCTTCTATCAGTATTTTTAGGGTATCAGCAATTCCAATTCCTTCTTTTTTCGACAGAAACACAATCTCGGGTGGACCTAAAGCATGCAGTTTCAGGTTCGGGTATTTATCCTTTAGCGATGCAAACAGATGGGTGTAAAAACGCAGGCCAAGTTCCGGGTTCAGGCCACCTTGCAACAGCAACTGGTTGCCTCCTTCCCTGAAAAGTGTTTCTATTCTTTCATGATAGTCATTCAAAGTTAAAGTGTACGCATTCGAAGATCCTTTTTTTGTGCAGAAATTACAAAAAAGGCACTGAACCTGGCAAATATTCGTAATATTCACATTCCTGTCGACAATCCATGTAACATTGCCAGGGGTGTTCATTGAATTACGCAGCATGTTTGCAGAGTTCATCAGCGCAGGAAGCGGAGCATGATAGTAAAGGTTTAGCGCTTCATCAACACTCAGAAAATCGGTTTCAGCAGACCGGGCAAGAAGCTCTTTTACATAAGTGGTGGTCATGCATCCGAGCTAAATATTTCCGGTTTTTCGCAGTTTATTCTCATCGAGAATTTTAATACGTCTTCCTTTTAATTCAATCATGTTCTCAGATTTGAATTCCGATAACAACCTGATAACAGACTCGGTTGCGGTTCCGATGAGATTTGCCAGTTCTTCGCGGGTAAGAGTAATTTTAAGAATATTTTCGGTATCGGTTCCAAATTCGTTTTTAATCAGCATCAGCATTTCGGCCAGTCGTTCGCGCACATTTTTCTGAGCCATGTCGGTAATAAAGTTATTGGCTTCACCCAATTCGGCACAGGCCAGTTGAAGCAAATCGATGGCAAAATCGTTGTTTTTGCGAAGCAGGGCATATAAGTCGCTTGCAATTATATGGCAAAGGACGGCATCATCGTGCACTTTTACACTGGTACAAGCAGGTTCTCCATTCATAATGGACCGATACCCGAAAATATCACCGGGTTTTGCAAATTTTATTATCTGTTCCTTTCCGGCAACACCAGTTTTGTAAATTTTTATTACGCCTGAATGAATACAGTAAATTCCACTGATGCGCTGCCCCTCCTTATAAATAGCAGTACCCTTTTTGTAAGCTGAGCAGGTTTTCCGCTCACTGACATAATCGAGCTCTTCCGGTTTCAACTTTCTAAAAATGCCTCTGTTGGTTATAAGGCAATCTTTACAAAGCGGCTCTTCAAAATGTGAAGTCATGATGGCAATTTCAATTTTTTACAAATATAAATATAAAATGAAAGATAAAATAACCCAATACTCATGCAATTGTTTATTGCAGTAATTTATGCAAAAGCTTATAAAACAAATAAGTGAAAAAAGCCAGAAACTAAAATATGATTTTGCAAATATCAATTATTTTATAAATTTGCCATCTAAACAGAGCAGCATTAGATGAGCGACAAGGAAAATCAGTTCAGTTTTGACACCCGTAATCTTTTTAATTTCATTTTAGCGAAGAAAAAACCGTTAACTGTTATTGTCGGATCTGCTTTAATAGTGTCACTGATACTTAGTTTTCTGGTTCCCGTAAAATATAAATCATCTGTAATTTTATATCCCGCCTCTCCCGGGTCTGTTTCACAAAGTTTACTGTCTGAAAGTTTTGCTGAAAAAGAACTCCTTAAATTCGGAGAACAGGAAGAAGTTGAGCAAATGATGCAAATATTGCAATCATCGGCTATCAGAGACAGAATAATACAGAAATATGATTTATTCAAACATTACAACATTGATAAAGCAGGGAAATACCCCAATACAAGCCTTTACAGGCAATATCAGAGAAATGTTAAAGTTGTTCGCACCGAGTATATGTCGGTAAGAGTTGATGTTTACGACGAAAACCCTAAAATGGCTGCCGCAATAGCCAACGATATTGCTGCTCTTTACGACAGCACGGTAAACATTATGCAGAAAGAACGAACATTAAAAGCATTTCTACTTGTAGAACAAGAGTATAATTTGGTCAAGGAAAAAATCCAACGCATTCAGGATACTATCAGAACGCTGCACGAAAAGGGTGTTTTTGATTTTGAATCGCAAAGCGAAGTCTTCAACGATCAGCTTGCCTTAGCTCTGGCGCAGGGAAACCAACGAGGGGTTCAGGAAATTGAAAAGCGTCTTGATATTCTCGCTGAATATGGAAGTCAATACACCAATCTGAGAGACCAACTTCAGGAAGAAATTAAAAATCTTGCCAAAATTGAGTCGAAATACGCTGAAGCCAAGGTTGATCTCCATCAGGACCTTCCGCATAAGTATGTTGTAAGCAAAGGTGAAGTTCCTGAGAAAAAGGCGTATCCTATCCGCTGGGCAATTGTAGTGGTAAGCACATTTGCAGCTTTCTTTTTCGCCTTAATCATACTGCTTTTTTTGGACCCGATTAAAAAAAAAAAGAATACCTGAACCAATTAACCCGATTACTGAATCATGTTGAATTTGAAATAAACTATAATCTTATGGAACAATACTTCCGAACAAAAAAGCTTTTTGAAATATCGCTGAAGTACAAATGGCATTTGTTAACTATTGCCGTTGTTGCTGCGGCTGTTGGTGTGATTGTTTCTTCGCCGTGGGTTATAAAACCAAAATACAAATCTTTTGCTGTGGTTTACCCCGCCAATGTCTCCCCATTTTCGGAGGAATCGGAAACAGAGCAATTGCTTGAGGTAATTCAGTCTCTTGATATCCGTTTTCGCGTTTGTGAAACATTCCAACTGGGAGAGCATTACGGTATCAGTAAAAACAACCCACATTTTCAGACTTTGCTGAACAAAGAATTTGAAAACAATGTAACTTTTCAGAAAACTCCAAACGAAGCCGTTCAAATTACGGCATTAGACACCGACGCACAACTTGCCTCCGATATTGTTGATTCAATACTTTCGTTTTACAGCCAAAAGATGCTTACTATGATCCGGTCAAAGTCGAAAGAAATTGTTCTCATCAAGCAGGGTCAAATGAACAGAAAAGAAAAAGAAATAGACAGCCTGACTAATATTATCAACGAGTATCGGCAAAAAAACAACTTACTTGATTATAAAACTCAGGTGAAAGTTTATTCCGAAGCTGTTAGCGGTGGGAAAAGCCTTGAAGAAGCACGCAAAATGCTCGATAACTGGAAACAGCTTGGTTCTGAGTATATGAAAACCGACTCAACCCTTTGGTTTGCAATCACCGATTTTCACAGATTAAAAAAAGATTACGACGAAGCTTTTATGCACTCTATTAAAGAGCTGACCTTTACTCATATTATAACGCATCCTTTTCCGGCGGATAAAAAATCATATCCCATTCGTTGGTTATTTGTTCTTTTTTCGGTAATAGGTTCTTTATTTGCTTCATTCCTGATAATTGCCATCATCGAAGGGCGAAAGGAAAAAACCAAAAACGGTGCTGTCTAAGCGAAAGATAATTGCATTTTATGTGCTTTCAATACTTTTTATTGTATTGAATGTTTTGTTTGTATATTTTACGGAATCTCTTGTTTTCAACGCACTTCCTTTTATCCTGCTTTTCTTTCTGTTTGCATTGTTTTCGCTGGATAAAATGCTGATTGTTTCGTTTGCTTTGGTTCCACTTTCGATACCCCTGAAAGAATTGCTTCCGGGATTGGATTACGACATGTCGCTTCCTACAGAACCTTTGTTATTTCTAATTCTTCTTATTTTCATTCTAAAACAACTTCGCGACAGAGATTTCGATACCGCTGTGAGCAAACATATAATAAGTAAAGTTCTGTATTTTTACCTGGGCTGGATGGCAATCACAGTGATTACAAGTACAATGCCCATTGTTTCTTTGAAATTTTTGCTGGTAAAACTTTGGTTTATCATTCCTTTTTACTTTCTTCTTACACAAGTATTTAAAGATTATAAAAACATCAATAAATCGTTTTGGTTTTATATCATTCCTTTCATTATTGTAATTGCTTACACCTTATTCAGACATTCCGCATTCTATTTCGATCAGAAATCGGCGAATTATGTCATGACACCTTTTTTCAACGACCACACGTCATATGGGGCATTGCTAGCGATGTACATTCCCATTTTGGTTGGAATGATAACCGATAAATCGCAGAAAAAAGCTGTGCGGCTAATTAGTGTTTCTGTGCTTGCCATTTTTGTGCTTGCTATTATTTTTAGTTATACACGTGCTTCATGGGTAGGTTTAATTGCCGCTTTGGGACTATGGTTTTTACTAAAAATGCGCATAAAAATCAGGACTTTGTTCATTGGGGTTGGTATCGTTCTCACGTTATTTGTTTTGTATCAGTCGCAAATCATGATGAGCCTTGAACAGAACAAACAGGACTCATCAACAAATCTCGAAGAACATGTTAAATCCATTTCTAATATTGCTACCGATGCAAGTAATCTGGAGAGGATAAACCGATGGAATTGTGCGGTGAGAATGTTCAAAGAAAAACCATTATTTGGCTGGGGTCCAGGGACATACCAGTTTAAATATGCACCATTTCAATTCTCTTACGAAAAGACAATTATCAGTACAAATGCCGGGGATATGGGGAATGCTCATAGTGAGTATCTCGGACCTTTGGCGGAATCGGGTGTTTTTGGCCTGTTGTCGATGATTGCTATTGTGATAGTGTTTTATATCACATCTATAAACCTGTACTATAAACTTACCGATTTCAAGACAAAAACACTGGTTATCAGCATTATATGCGGGCTTACAACATATTTTATTCATGGCTTGATGAATAATTTCCTCGATACCGACAAAGCATCAGCTCCATTTTGGGCATTTTTTGCAATAATTGTTGCCATTGATGTATATCATAAACCCAAAAGCGACACCGAAATTCAGACAGAAAAATAATTAGTTTGTTTGAACAAAAAGGCCTGATTTTTATTTATCTTTCGTGTCATTTTTAATTTAGCAAAATTATGCCTAAAGCAATAATTTCGTTTTTGATTTTATGGTCTATTAGCTTACCTCTTTATTCACAGATAAACAGCTACCCATACAACGAAGGGTTTGACGTTGCATCCATTCCTTCCGAATGGACTCAGGAATTTGTATCAGGAGCTGTTCTATGGTCGATTGGCAGTGGTGGTTATGGTGGATATCCTTCAGCTCCCTATTCCGGAAGTGGAAATGCTCTTTTCAGCAGTCCTAACTACAATAGCGACGAAACAATGCTGATAAGCCCTGAATTCGATTTATCAGCTGTGCAAAATCCAAGGCTTCGGTTTTATCACGCGCAATATAACTGGGATACCGATCAAGATGTAATGAGTGTTTATTATCGACAAGGAGAATCGGGAGAATGGATTTTGATTTCGAGCTATAACACCGCTGTAACCGCATGGACGCTTCGGGTAATTGAATTACCTGAACCATCTTCGTCATACTTTATCGGATTTAAAGCAACCTCGGGATATGGTTTTGGTGTTGTACTCGATGATGTAGTTGTAGATGATGCCCCCCAATGCAATACTCCCTCAGAATTTAGTGTGTTGAGTACCTCGACCGAATCGGCAAACTTTAACTGGACGTCGGAAGCCAACCTTTGGCAACTTGAATACGGACCCGTAGGATTTTCGCATGGTGGAGGAATCTTAGTCGAAAATATTACAAGTGCGCCGTTCACCTTGTTTGGGTTAACCGAGGGGCAATCGTATCAGGCATATGTTCGGGCTGTTTGCTCCGGAAATAACAGTGAATGGGCAGGTCCGGTTAGCTTCACTGCCGATTGCAATTTAATAAATGCAAATAATTTTATTGAAGGGTTTGAAAGTTCATCTGCTCCTCCAGCTTGTTGGTCGGTAGTGTATCAGAACACAACCCCACCGGCAGGAAACCTCGTAACACATACAACAACCTATGCCTTCTCTGGCAATAGGTCGTTTCGTTTCAGTTCCTATTCTCCGGGACCTCCCTACGGGCAATACCTCATTACTCCGGAAATAGGCTCTTACACGGGGACAAGAGAATTGCGATTTTGGTATAAAAGATACTCTTCAGGAAGCGAAACTTTTCGGGTTGGGTATAGCACAACCGGAACCAACCTTACTACCGACTTTAACTGGACCGAAGAAATTACTGATGCAACAGCACAATGGAAGCTTTACAACATGGTATTGCCACCAAATGTTAAGTTTGTTGCAATCAACTACCGGACAGTTTTTCAGTATTATTTATATCTGGATCAGTTTCAGATACGCATTCCCCCAACCTGCCCCCAGCCCGAGAATCTACATGTCAGCAATATTACTGCAGTTTCAGCTCATATCAACTGGCTTGCAGGATCCAACGAAGAATCATGGCAGGTTGAATATGGATTTTCTGGGTTTTCGCATGGCGAAGGCACTATTACCAATACATCTTTTCCCGTGCATATTCTTCAAAACCTGAGTCCGAATTCAAACTACGATGTTTATGTGAGGGCTCTTTGTGATGAAGAAAACAGCACATGGGTTGGTCCTTTATCGTTTTCCACACCATACGGGTGTCAGCAAATAACCAATATAAGCATAAGTAATGTCAGTGCCACATCGGCTTTTATCGATTGGGTACCATCCGGTTCAGAAGAAAGCTGGAATATGGAATACGGAATATCCGGCTTTACCCCAGGAACCGGCACCATTATTTCCGGCATAACCGAAAGCCAATATTCACTAACCGATTTACTGCCAAATACAACTTATGATGTAAGAATCCAGGCATATTGTGGAAACGTATACGGAGTATCGCTGTGGTCGAATTTTTCAACATTTCTCACACTCCCTTGCAATGATGGGTGCAATTACACTTTGCAGCAATCGGATGCATGGGGCGACGGCTGGGGCGAAACTTATATTTCGGTATTGCAAAATGGGATTGAAACTAATAAAGTGTATATGACCAGCGGCTCATTCCAAAGTGCAGATATATACTTATGCAACGAAGCCTCGGTAAGTCTCGTTATACATCCTTCATCTTTCGTCAGCGAGGTTGGATTAAACCTGCTTGACGCGTTTGGTAACAGCATTTATCAATTACCTATCAGCACCCTCGAAGAAGGAATCTCGGTTACAACACTGGTTACATTTTTTGCATCCTGCACAGAACCCGAATGCTATCCTCCGATAAATCCAGCAATTACCAGTATTCATGCTGAAGGTGCAGTGGTTTCGTGGGAAGCATCGGCAAGTATCGGGAATTATCAGGTAAGCTACGGGTTTAGCGGTTTTAATACAAATGAGGGCTATCTTAGCGAGGACCTGACAGAAACCAATTATACTATCTCTGGCTTGTTTCCCCAAACCACCTATGAAGTTTACATCCGTACCTTGTGTACTTCCGGTAACAGCATTTGGTCGGGACCCTATTCTTTTACGACTACTTCCATGAACCTTTCAAACCCTATTGCTTGTAACGCAGCCCTGAATATTCCCGACAATAGCTGTGTTAGTTACAGCATTTCGGTAAATGACCCTGAAAACGAAACACTAGGTATGGATGTTCTTATTGATGAGATCCGTCTTATTATGACCCATAACTTTGACGGTGACATCGATTTAAGCCTAAGCTCACCTGATGGCACAACGGTTCTTCTTTTTAGTGATGTTGGAGGAAGTGGCGATAACTTTGGCAATAACAACGGAAGTTGCAACCAATACACAAGCCTCGCCATGGATGGCGCTAGTGGTGCAATTACTTCAGGCACAGCTCCTTTTATCGGTTCTTTTATTCCTGAAGGAAATATCAATGCATTCCATAATGGCGGAAATATTAATGGCGACTGGACACTGCAGATATGCGATGACAATGCTGCTTTTACTGGAACACTTCAGTATTTCGAAATCGTGTTTACTGAACAAAAATATCTTGAATGGAGTTCTCTGCAATTTGTAGAAAGCCCCGAAAACAATGGCAGCATTAGTAACTCAGTGAACCTTGGTTTATACAACGAAACATTTGCTGTGTCGGGCCCTTTGAATGAGGGAGCGCACTATCTTACTTCGAATATTCCTTCAGGGCTTACTGCCCATGTCGAAGTTGTATCGCCCAATTCGGCATTACTCACCCTTACAGGCTATGCTTTAAATCATTCTAATGCCAGCGATATAAACAATATATCTATTGAATTTTTAAATGCTGCTTTTTCAGGGGGGCAGGCTTCCGAAATTGTTAATTATAAACAGCTTTCACTGAGTATCGATTTTAAAAACCTAACAGACATTGCTAACCTGACATCATCGGAAGATGAATATGTTTGTGAAACAGAGCTGAACAATTATTTTGTTCAATATATGTTTGTAAATACCGGTGAAAACATTATTCCC
The DNA here is from genome assembly GCA_017994175.1 of Bacteroidales bacterium. Lineage (GTDB taxonomy): Bacteria > Bacteroidota > Bacteroidia > Bacteroidales > ML635J-15 > JAGOEF01. Next base: position 16,242 of record JAGOLH010000004.1, read on the forward strand.
GCTGGAACAACATTTCAAATGAGAGTTGAAGATGCTTCGGGGAATATATTGTTATCAGAAAACATCATCCTCAGCAACAACCTCGACCTCGGCGAGGATTTAGGCGGCATTTCGGTGAATTCCATTCACTTTGCCGATATTGGATTACATAGTGTGAAAATCATTGTAAAAGCCCCTTCCGACATTTTACCTATAAACGATACCATTGTAAAAAATATCGTTGGGGTTGAACAAAATATCGTCTTCTGGTTTGCAGAAAACGATAGCCTTAACGTTACTGAATACCCTGCTATTGTTGCTGCCTGGATGGATTTTAATCCTGATTCAAGCCTTAATTATACCTATTACTGGGAAAACGGTATTTCCACATCTAATTCAATTGATGTTATTGCTGATGGATGGTATCATTGTACAATAACAAGTGAAGCATGCCCTATAACCGACTCAGTCTATGTATATCTTACCAGCCCGGTAGCCCCAGAAAAAATGTTTTCAAGCTTTGAAGTGTACCCAAACCCGGTAAATGATTGGTTATATTGTAAAACTAATTTAGACCCGTCGCAAGATTTTACTGTTGAATTGATAAACATTGAAGGAAAGTGTATTAGCAGTCTACTATATAATGGCTTCAGTTCAGGGGAATTAAGATTATTCAATTACTCCGGATTGGCTCCTGGGGTATATTTTGTCAGAATTTATACCCGCGAACAAGTTCTTTCATTCAAAACACTTTATTATAACCATTAATTCTTTAGAGCTTTTGTACAACTTTTTTTCAATTTTTCGTCTTATTAACAGCGTCGTGTCCAAATGAAAATTTTCAACATAATATTATTTTTTTTCTTATTTTACGTTCAGATTGCTGAATCTCAAACACTTATAAGTTCCGACTTCAATAAACCCGCCCAAATTTCGTTGGAAAACAATGGGGGATTGCTGGTATATAGAAATGGAAGTTTCAATGAAATTCAGATTCCGGCTTTGGCACGTAATCACCCTGGAAAAAGTTTTTATTTTATCTATACAAACAACCTAAGCACAGATTTTTTTCTTGATTTGACCTTTCCTAACGAAACTCATGCAGGGATTGCGATTTATAAAAGAGATAACGGTGAGTTAAAAGAAAAAGCCATCAATCAAAACAAAGGAAAAACTTTACAATTATTTGTTCCAAAAGGTACTTTCCAAAACGGGGAGAGTATTCTGGTTCGGTTTTGGGTAATCGATGGTATTGACGAAGGCAGCGTTCTTGTGTCAACAAGAGAATCTAATTCGGTAAGAGGCATTGGAACTCCCCCTGTAATAAATACAACATCCTTTACGCCGGAGGAATTAGTAACCGAAATACTTACTACAGGTTGCGTTCAGGCTTTGAATGTGCAATATACCGGAAACCCTAACAGTATTGCATATTTTTCTTCTGGCACTCCAGCGTTGGATTTTGAGGAAGGCATTATTCTTACATCGGGTAATGCTCATGATATGGACGGTCCCAATGTGAGCAACAATACCAGTGGAAACATGGGTACTCCCGGCGATAACGACCTGAACAATGTTATTAATTCACAAACCCGCGATGCAGCTGTGCTTGAATTCGATTTTATACCCGCTTCCGACCACGTTGAGTTTCAATATGTTTTTGGGTCGGAAGAATATGAAGAATATGTTGGATCAAACTTCAACGATGTTTTCGCATTTTTTGTGAGCGGGGGGCCCGAAAACTATAACAATCAAAACATAGCGCTGATACCCGGAACTTCAACACCTGTTAGTATAAATAATGTTAATCAGAATGTTAACTCCGATTATTACATCAATAACGATAATGGGGCTTATCTGGAATTTGACGGTTTTACAGTAACACTAACGGCTGAGTTAGACGTTACACCCTGCGAAACGTATCACATGAAACTTGCTGTTGCCGACGTAAGCGACCGGATTTATGATTCCGGAGTATTTCTAAAAGCGGGCAGTTTTATATCAGGAACCAGCGTTGTTATGAAGAATTTTAATGCCTGGGGGTATCTGAATTCTATTCATGAAGGTTGCACAAATCAATTGGTTTTTTCACGATCCGATATGCAGAATATTACTGAGTCGATGGACGTGGATATTACAATCAGTGGTTCCGCAACCATGGGTACTGACTACACCACCATAAATCAACATTACATTATCCCAGCAGGTGAAGAGTTTATAACTATCGACTACGATGCCATTGCCGATAATTTTGCCGATGATAACGAATATATAGTTATTTCCATATATAATGGTTGCCCTTGCAGCGTTCAGATAAGCACCGATTCAATCCGCATCGACGATCAGATAGTTTTTACACCATCTTTTACCACCAATAGTCCGGTTTGCAGAGGAGATACTGCTGTGATAACTTTAAACTACACACCAGAGCCTGATACATCATTAATACAATGGAGCACCGGGCAGGAAAATGTCCGGCAGATCAGTTTCATACCAACCAGCAATACTACAGTAAGTGTTACAATTGATTACCCTTGTGGCACCAAAACACTATCAACCAGTATTGTTATTGTCGAAAACCCTGTACCAGTTGCTTCAAATACAGGACCTTACTGTGCCGGAGACAACATTGAGCTTCATGTTACACCATCGCAGTATTACCGGTGGAAAGGCCCTCTAGGATATATCAGCACAACTCAGAATCCGGTTATTAGCAATGCTCAGGTTACAAACAGTGGAAATTACAATGTTACAGTTACCAATAATAATGGTTGCACAGGTGTTACCAGTACTAATGTAATCGTAAATCCAAACCCAGTACCTGTAATATCTCCCCCATTCACTTTCTGTGAAGGCGATTCAATGACCCTAAGCACAGGGAATTACGCAGAATACATTTGGTCCGGTCCCAATGGGTTTAACAGCAATCTCCCTGCTCCTGTAATTGATCCCGTAAGCACACAAAATTCAGGGATATACTCAGTAACCGTTGTCGATAATAATTCTTGCCGTGGAATTGCTAGTGCTGATTTTGTAATTAATCCGACTCCTGATGCCTCTGCTACATCAGCTCCCGGTATCTGTGAAGGAGCTGATATTGAATTATTTGCTACAGGAGATGGAAATTATTCATGGCAAGGTCCCGATGGCTTTGTTTCAAGTGAACAAAACCCGGTAATTACAAATTGTTCATCAATACATTCCGGTGAATATACCCTCGTTGTTGAATCAAATTCATGCGTTGATTCATCCAGTATTTTTGTTCAAGTCGATACTATTCCCGATGCTTCGGTGCTTCCTGCCGGGCCTTTTTGTTCCACAGCCAACCCATACGTTTTATCAGCCAACCAGCCCGGTGGCAACTGGTCTGGCCCGGGTATTGTAAACTCATCCTCCGGTTTATTTAATCCTTCCATTGCCGGAGCTGGTCTGCATTATATAATATATACTGTTACAAATGGTTATTGCTCATCTTCTGATTCAATTGACATTCAGATTGATGAATTAATTTCAGCACAGATAATAAATCCGGGATCGTTTTGTATATCTGATATGCCAATTTATTTTCAATCAATAAATACCGGGGGAACATGGAATGGTTCGGGAATTACCAACAGTGCTACAGGCTTATTTGACCCATCCGTTGCCGGTTCCGGATCACATTGGATTTATTATCAAGTGAATAATGGTGTTTGCAATGATCAAGACTCGGTTTTAGTAGTAGTGTATAACATTGTGGATGCTAGTATTACTCCTGTAACTGAAGTCTGCCAGAATGAACCACCATTTAATCTCTCAGCAGTATCGGCAGGCGGGATATGGACAGGTAATGGAATCACAAATCCGACCAATGGGACTTTCTCTCCTGAATTGGCTGGTGCCGGTGACCATTGGGTTTACTATAGTGTGGGTAATGTTTCTTGCTTCGACAGCGATAGTTTATTAATTCATGTTGACGCTGTCCCTATAGTTTCCGTGACTCCATCAGGACCATTCTGCATCAACGACTTCCCAGTTGCTCTTTTTGCAACCTTACCCGGAGGTGTCTGGTCAGGGAATGGAATTGTCAATTCAGCAACCGGTTTATTTAACCCTGCAGTAGCCGGTTACGGGAATCATACTATTATATACAGTATTACAAATGGAACATGTGTTTCGGAGCCCACAATTTTAATTCATGTAGATACAATACCCGATGCAACAATTACACAACCGGGAAATCTCTGCGAAAACCATGCTGCATTAAATTTAACTGCTACCAGCCAGGGAGGATTATGGAGTGGTACGGGTATTACAAATTCTGCTCTGGGAACATTTAATCCTCAGGTAGCCGGTCCCGGAAATCATCAGATAACCTATCAAGTGTATTCAGGAGCTTGTTCTGATATCGACCATATAACAATTCATATAGATGCCATTCCTGATCCTTATGTTAACCCGGCAGGACCATATTGTATTTCAGATTCACCGATTATTCTTGGAGCTCTCACTCCCGGTGGAGTGTGGTCAGGGACTGGCATAACAAATTCCGTTACCGGTCAGTTCAGCCCGTCAGTTGCAGGAGCAGGGAATCATCAAATCACCTATCTGGTTACTAACGGAGCCTGTCAGAATTCATATTCAAGGACAATTACAGTGTTTGCCTCGGTTGATGCCGCCATTACTCCTGCTGGTCCTTATTGCCAGACCCAAAGCCCTGTTACATTGCATGCCGTTTCTTCCGGTGGGTTATGGTCAGGAGTCGGGATTACCAATTCCAGCACTGGGATTTTCAATCCAGCGATTGCCGGGCAAGGAAATCATGTTATAACGTATTCTGTTCAGAATGGGAGTTGCAGCGACACTGAAACTACCACAATTCACGTTGACTCATACCCGGTTATAGCACTGACTTCTGTTTCCGCGCTTTGCATTACTGGACCAAATATTACCTTATCTTTTACCCCTTCGGGTGGCACATGGTCAGGAATTGGTATTACCAATTCCGTTACGGGAGTATTCAGCCCGGCACTCGCCGGCGCAGGAAACCATGTTCTCACTTACACTGTGGTTAATGGAGCTTGTACAGCTCAAAGCAGTATTACCGTACATGTTGATGCTTCACCCAATGCTGCAATAACCCCTGCTGGGCCATACTGCCAGAATAATTCTCAGGTTACCCTTAGTGCTGCCACAACAGGGGGTATTTGGTCGGGTGTTGGTGGTTTATCTCCTTCTGGAGTTTTTAATCCTGCAGTTGCCGGTTGTGGAGATCATACAGTTACATACACAGTTACATCAGGAGTATGTGTAAGTTCCGACACTGAAATAATTCATGTTGATTGCCTGCCAGATGCCACAATTGCCGCTGTGGATCCTTTATGTATTTCAGCATCTAATATTACGCTAACAGCTGCAACCGCGGGAGGAATATGGAGTGGAAGTGGAATTGTTAACACTACTACAGGAGTTTTTAGTCCAGCCTTAGCCGGAAGTGGGAATCACATTATTACATATACCATACATAACGGTGCTTGCACAGCTATCGATACACAAACGATACATGTAGATGCCACCGCAAATGCAACTATTACACCGGCTGGACCATTTTGCATCAGTAGTACAGCGGTAACTTTAACGGCTGCTTCCACGGGTGGTGTTTGGAGCGGTACAGGAATTTCCGGGTCTACAAATGGTTTATTTGACCCAGCTATTGCCGGAGCCGGTGATCATACTATTACTTATACCCTTGTAAATGGGGCGTGTTCGGGGTCCGACACTGAAGTGATCCACGTTGATGCAAGTATTGATGCAACAATTAACCCATCAGGTCCTTATTGTTCAAATACAGGGAATCTTACACTTACGGCAGTGAATTCCGGCGGAACATGGTCAGGTACAGGAATTACAAATCCTGCTACAGGGCAGTTCAATCCATCAGTTGCAGGTCCGGGAAATCACATCGTTACTTACAATATCGTTTCAGGTGCTTGCACCAGTTCAGCTACAAATACCATTCATGTTGATGCCAGTGTTGATGCTACAATAACACCTGTGTCACCAGTATGCGAAAACGCAACTCCTTTTAATTTGCATGCAGTATCAACAGGGGGGGTATGGAATGGTACCGGTATCATCAACCAGGCTACAGGACTTTTCAATCCTGGCGTTGCTGGACCAGGGAATTTCACCATTACCTACAATATTGTCAATGGTGTTTGCAGCGATAATGACCAGATTGTTATCACTGTTGACGACTTTATTCAACCGATTATTACTCCTTTTACACCATTGTGTCAGAACAGCAGTCCTGTTACATTGACCGCCAATCCTTCCGGTGGTACATGGTCAGGTAGCGGGGTTACCGGATCTACTTTCAACCCGGTAGCCTCTGGAAGCGGGATGCATACTATTACATATATTCTTAATTCTGGTGTATGTATTGCATCGGCAATAACCATAATTCAGGTTGACGCCACTGTTGATGCAACTATTACCGCTGCAGGACCATTTTGCTTATACGATAATCCTGTCAACCTTCACGCTATTTCTAACGGAGGCATCTGGAGTGGAACAGGGATAACCAATACATCAACTGGCTTATTCAATCCTGCAGCTGCCGGAATCGGGAATCACTCAGTGACCTATGCTGTTACCAATGGAACCTGCTCTGACTCCGATACTGAAACAATTACAGTAGATAATGCTATCAATGCCGAAATCAATAACCCAGGACCTATCTGCATTACTGATGCTGCTTTCAATCTCAGCGCAGCCAATATAGGTGGTGTATGGGCAGGTAATGGAATTACAAACACTTCCACAGGGTTATTTGATCCTATTGTTGCAGGAGCAGGAGCTCACAATATTACGTATGAAATCAGCAATGGAGCATGCCTTTCGGTCGGAACAATGATTGTTTATGTTTACAATACTGTTGTTGACGCCACTATTACCCCTGTTGCCACACAATGTGTAAACGGCGCATCAATTGACCTGAATGCTGTAACAGAAGGCGGAACATGGTCGGGAACGGGCATAACCAATACCTCAACCGGAATTTTCGATCCGGGAATTTCCGGCCCGGGAACCTTCACGATACAATATAATGTTGGAAATATCGCATGCTTCGATTCCGATAATATTACCATTACAGTGGAAGACACCCTTTCTGCTAATATCAGTGAGGCTGGCCCATTCTGTTCTTCTGAGTCTGAATTTGTTCTGAATTCGGCCACTTCCGGTGGGTTGTGGTCGGGAACAGGTATTACCAACGTTAATAACGGTAATTTCAATCCCGGTGTTGCCGGTGCAGGAAACCACACTATAACTTACAGTATTACCAGTGGTAGTTGCACAAATTCTGACCAGATAATAATTCATATTGATGGAGCCGTTAGCGCTCAGATTACCCCTGCAGGGCCGTTTTGCATCGATGCATTGCCGGTTACATTAAATGCCGCCAGCTTGGGAGGCACATGGTCGGGAACAGGTATTACAAATTCAAGTACAGGGTCTTTTAACCCGGGACTTGCCGGAGCGGGCGATCATATAATTACTTACCAGGTGTCGAATGGAGTTTGTAACGATTCTCAATCAACCACAATCCACATCGACAACAACCCTGATGTGTCAATAACGCCTTCCGGACCATATTGTTCCGACAATATTCCGATATCCCTTAATGCGGCTACACCGGGTGGAACATGGTTGGGAAACGGAATTACAGATAACATTGCAGGTATATTCTCACCATCAGTTGCTGGAGAAGGAAACCATACAATTACGTATTCCCTAACTTCAGGGGCATGTAGTGTTAGCTCCCAGGCAACAATTCATGTAGACGGAGCTGTGGATGCAACAATTACACCTGTCGGACCGTTTTGCGAAACACAGGGAGTTGTTCAATTGTATGCTGTATCACCAGGCGGAGTTTGGAGCGGTAACGGAATAATAAACAGTGCTACAGGCATGTTTCACCCTGGCGTAGCCGGGAATGGCCTTCACACAATAACATATTCTGTTACAAATGGAATTTGCAATGCTTCAGAATCTATACAAATTCTTGTGGATGATAACCCCAATTCAGCGATCGTCACCACTGGACCATTTTGTGCAGATGCGGCTGTTCAAATACTGAGCAGTGTTACCCCCGGAGGGACATGGAGCGGAACAGGTGTTACAAATGCAAGCACAGGCTTATTTGACCCTGCAGTTGCAGGAACAGGAAATCATTTGATTACTTATACTTTAGGTAGCGGAACGTGTTCATCGTCATCTCAAATAACAATACATATCGATACTCCCGTAGATGCCACTATTACTGCTGCAGGACCATACTGCCAAACGGGCACCTCTGTAACACTATCGGCAGCAACATCGGGTGGTATCTGGAGTGGAAACGGTATCACAAATCAGGTACTTGGTGTTTTCAACACATCTTCAGCAGGTGGAGGAGACCACCTGATAACCTACTTGGTTACCAACGGTGCATGCACTGATACTGACACAGAAACAATACACGTTGACTCTCAGGAATACCCCGTTATTACCAGTGCCACAGGCTATTGCGTTGCTGACGCTCCTATAGATCTTACAGCTTCTGTTCCAAACGGGACATGGAGCGGACCGGGGATTACGAATTCTGCAACGGGAACATTCAACCCTGCAATAGCAGGAGTTGGTAATTTTACGATTTTATACACCCTTGTTTCAGGAGCCTGCGTGGCTGAAGATGATGCAGTATTGGAAGTGGCGGAGTGGCCTGATGCAACTATTACTCCAGTTGGCCCACTCTGTGAAACCGAAGATCCAGTTCAACTTATCGCTGTTACTGCCGGGGGACTATGGTCTGGCACGGGTATTACAAACCAAACAGAAGGGGTTTTCAACCCGGCTTATGCCGGGGATGGGATTCATCAGATAGTTTATACAACTGAAAACGCCTATTGTACCGATTCCGACACCATTTGGATCGAAGTTTTTAATTACAATTCCGTTAACATAACCAATATTGGTCCATTCTGTCAAAGTGCAGGGACGGTTACCCTATCTGCTATACCTTCAGGGGGAACCTGGAGCGGAACCGGTATAAGCAACCCAGTAACAGGAGCTTTTTCTGTTGGCGGATTGCTTCCTGGATCTTACGCAATCACTTATACAGTTATTAACGGTGTCTGCATTGCTGAAGATACACAAGACATTGTTGTGGATGAAATGGTAGATGCAACAATTTCCGGCCCAGTTACATTTTGTGAAACAGATCCACAGACCCAATTCACAACAGTAACTACAGGGGGCACCTGGAGCGGACCCGGGGTAGTTAGTACAACCAACGGGACATTTAATCCATCGGTTGCAGGTGTGGGAGTACATAGTATTAATTATTTGGTAACCAATGGAAGTTGTAACGATTCCGATACCCATACCATTACTGTTTACGATAACCCAGAGCCAATTATATCAGGTCCGACGTCGACCTGTGTAAACGCAGGAATAATTGATTTTTCGGTAAACTTAACGGGTGGAACATGGTCAGGGATCGGTATTACCGACGTTAATAACGGTATATTTGATCCACTTGTCGCAGGAACAGGAACACATCAAATTGCTTTTACTATTGATAATTTTAATTGTCAGGCTGTTACATATCATAACATTACAGTAAACACAGCAACACCCTTGTCATTTCTTATCACCGATACTACATTTTGCATTTATGAAACACCCGTAAACATTACGGTTAACCCAGCGGGTGGTATATTAAGCGGTGCCGGAATATCGGGAACATCTTTCAACCCTGCTTCAGCAGGGCCCGGACCACATGTAATCACTTATACATTTACAAACTCCTACGGATGCACCAGCACAATAACAAAAGTATTTACAGTTTATAACACTCCAAATGCAAGTTTCACAGGCCTGGAACCAGATTACTGCTTAACAGACAACCCGTCAATCCTGACCGGGAACCCAGCCGGAGGGGTGTTCTTTGGAGATGGAATAACTGCAGGCATTTTTAACCCTTACACTGCAGGGTCAGGAATCCATGAAATACAGTATATTTATATTGATTCTCACTTATGTAGTGACACTGCCCAAGTATCTACCACCGTTTATGAAAATCCTTCTGTTATTACGGACAGCCTGATTGAGCCATCGTGTTTCGGCAGCACCGACGGAGGAGTTTATATAAGCGTTGTTTCGGGCGATTCGCCATATGCCTATTTATGGAATAATCCATCGCACTCTTCTACACAAGACCTGATTGGCATACAAGCCGGTAATTATACTGTTTCTATAACCGATTCCCACGGTTGCAGTACCATGAGCAGTATCACTTTAAACCAACCGGCCGCATTATCGTTGAGTCCGATAGTCATAACCAATGTAAGCTGCTTTGGTGGAGAAAATGGAAGCGCTAATGTAAGTGTTACAGGAGGCACTCCTCCATACGAATATCTGTGGAATTCTCCAAACGGTGGCACAACAGAGTTTGTAAACACGCTACCTGCAGGAACATGGATTGTGCTTGTAAGCGACGCCAATGGTTGTCAGGCAAATACCAGTGTTACCATTTCTCAACCACAAAATATAACTATGCAGGTTGATGAAATTGAGAACGTGTTGTGCTTTAATGGTAATAACGGGTCTGTTTCAATAAGCGTTACAGGAGGCTCTTTTCCCTATACCTATCAATGGGATGATCCTGCATCTTCAGAATCGCAGCACGTTTATAACCTGCCGGCCGGAGAATATCATGTTACCATAACTGATGCAAACTTCTGTGAATTTACCCAGTCTATTAGCATTACCCAACCTGACTCTATTATTCTAATCCCTCAAATACAGCACGTTTCATGCGGCAACACTCCCGGTTCTGTGAATGTAAATGTAACAGGTGGCACTACACCTTACGAATACATCTGGAATACGGGCTCTGAATTACCTGTAATTTCAGGACTTGCAGCAGGTACTTATACTTTAAGCCTTACCGATGCCCACAGCTGCACCGCCGAAGCTTCCTACAGAATTGAAACAACTGGCACAAATCAGGTGAACATTAATCAGACAGCTAGTATACATTGCTTTGGCGATACTACAGCCTCGCTATTAGGGTTTATGCCGGAAGGAGCTGCTCCATTTGAATTTCAGTGGTCAACTGGTGATTCTGAAAATGAAATTGCAAATCTCGGAGCCGGAGAGTATTTCCTAACAATAACTGATTCGTGGGGCTGTACGGGAGAATCTTCCAGAATTGTAACCCAACCAGAGCAATTGTTGTATGCTGTTGTTACAACTCCTGTTCTTTGCTACGGGCAATCTACAGGTACTGCCAGCCTGAACATTTCAGGCGGTGTTCCACCCTATCTTGCGGTTTGGGAAAACGGTCATGTTGGTTTCAGTATTACCGGTCTTTCTGCCGGTAGTTATACGGTAAGCGTATCCGATTCCTACAATTGTCAGCATATTGCTGATTTTGAAATCTCCCAACCGGCAAACCCCCTGTCGATGGTACTGAATATTACTCCAATAAGTTGCTATCAGGACGAAGATGGCGAAATCAACGCTGTTGCTCAGGGAGGCACACCACCCTATACATATTATTGGTTTGCCGGGAATCATTTCTACAACACATCAACTATACGATTTCTACCACAAGGAGTTTACAATATCACCATAACGGATTCTCATTCCTGTTCCATCGATTCTTTGTTATTCCTTCCACAGCCCAGACCGCTGGATGCTTCTTTCACAACCCACGATCCATCATGCGTTGGAAATTACGATGGGGCAATATATGTAGCTGTAACCGGTGGAACTACCCCTTATGTATTCGAAACCAATGGGCTTACTTATGAAGAATCACCCGTTGACAGCCTATATCAGGGGACCTATTCGGTTGTTATCAGAGATGCTCATGATTGTACTTTCGAGCTGAATGGGATAACCCTCACCGACACCTACGCTGATTGTCTGATTATCCCCAATGCTTTTACTCCAAATGGAGATGGAGTAAATGATGAGTGGATACTTGGGAACATTCATCTGTATCCTAAAGCCTACTATAAAATAATTAACCGCTGGGGTCAGGTAATATACGAAAGTATGGCAAATGAAAGTTCGTGGGATGGAACCTGTAATTCTCAACCGGTACCGGCCGGTCCATATATGTACGTTATAAACGTGCAAACTCAAGCAGATCCGTATATAGGGATTGTAACAGTGGTACGATGATAAATACTTCGCAAATTCAACCATTCATTCTGTTTTGAAATTCCATGATTTTCGGTGATTTTTAGTAAATTCGCCGCCATATTGTTTTAATATGGAATATTCTTTCAAAGAAATCGAAGAAAAATGGCAGGCGAACTGGCGTGAAAAAGAAATATATAAGGTACAGATTAACCCCCGAAAACCAAAATTTTACGTGCTCGACATGTTCCCATATCCATCGGGTTCGGGTTTGCACGTAGGGCATCCTCTTGGTTATATTGCATCGGATATCTACAGCCGTTATAAACGCAATATGGGTTTCAATGTGCTTCATCCTATGGGTTACGATGCCTATGGATTACCAGCAGAACAATATGCAATTCAAACCGGTACTCACCCTGCAATTACAACCGAAAAAAACATAACCCGCTATCGGCAGCAACTCGATCGTATTGGGTTTTCATTCGACTGGAATCGTGAAGTAAGAACCTGTGATCCAAAGTATTATAAATGGACTCAGTGGACGTTTATTAAATTGTTCAATCATTATTACGATATTAATGCCAATAAAGCCCTACCCATTGAAAAACTGATAGCTGTTTTTGAAAAATCTGGGTCGGCATCTGTTTCAGCAGTGCACAACAAACACGATTCATTTACCCCGGTCGAATGGCAGAAAATGGATGATGCAACGAAACATGATATTCTTATGAAATATCGCCTTGCCTATCTGTCGTATACTTTTGTGAACTGGTGTCCAAAGCTGGGTACTGTTCTTGCAAATGACGAGGTGGTAAACGGCCTTTCGGTAAGAGGCGGTCATCCGGTTGAACGAAAGCTAATGAAGCAATGGTCACTTCGTATTACCGCCTATGCCCAGCGATTACTGGATGGATTGAATACAATCGATTGGCCCGAAGCAGTAAAAGATATTCAATCTAATTGGATAGGTCGTAGCGAAGGAGCCACCTGCTATTTTTCTATAAAAGGGAGCCCAAATAAGGTGGAAATCTTTACGACAAGACCTGATACTATGTTTGGAGCTTCGTTTATGGTTCTCGCTCCTGAACACGAATTGGTCGGAGAACTCACCACACCCGATAAAAGCAAAGAAGTTGCCGAATATGTTCATTGGGCAAAAAACCGGCCTGATGTCGACAGAATGGCAGATAAGAAAGTTTCAGGGGTGTTTACCGGGTCGTATGCCATTAACCCAATGAACGGAAATGAAATACCAGTTTATATTGCCGATTATGTTTTAATTGGTTATGGAACCGGAGCAATTATGGCTGTGCCGGCACACGATAGTCGTGATTTTGCATTTGCACGACACTTCAACTTGCCGGTTGTTCAGGTTGTTTCTCTTGAAAAAGCTACGGAATCCGACACTTCTGAATGGATCGATTCTTACGACTCAAAAGAGGGCTACATGGTAAACTCCGGTTTTATAACCGGACTGCCCGTTGGCGATGCAATACGTGCAACTATTGAATATCTCGAAAAAGAAAGTATTGGAACACGTCAGGTTAATTTCCGGTTACGTGATGCCATATTTAGTCGCCAACGCTATTGGGGAGAGCCTTTCCCAGTGTATTATAAAAATGGGATTGCCTACTCATTCGATGCATCGGATTTACCTTTAGTATTGCCGGAAATAGACGCCTTCCTTCCGACAGAAACTGGAGAACCTCCCCTTGCACGCGCAGCCAACTGGAAAACGAAAGATGGATATCCTATTGAGACATCAACTATGCCGGGGTTTGCCGGGTCATCGGGGTATTATCTTCGGTATATGAATCCTGATAACGAAAATGAATACTTCTCGCAAGAGGCAGTGCAGTACTGGAAGCAGGTTGACCTTTACATCGGGGGCAGGGAGCATGCAACCGGGCACCTTATGTATGCTCGTTTCTGGAATATGTTCCTTTACGATCTTGGCATGGTTGTATATCCTGAACCTTTTGCAAAACTAATCAACCAGGGCATGATTCAAGGTCGTTCGAATTTTGTTTACCGGGTTACGGGTTCAAATGAATTTGTTTCGTTCAACTTAAGAAACCAGTATGAAACTCAAAAAATACATGTTGATGTGAATATTGTAAGTAACGATGTTCTCGACATTGAAGCTTTCAAAAAGTGGCAGCCCGAGTTTGCTAACGCCGGTTTTATTCTCGAAGACGGGAAATATATCTGCGGATGGGAGATCGAAAAAATGTCGAAATCCCTTTATAATGTGCAAAATCCTGATGATCTTATCGAGAAATACGGTGCAGACACACTCCGACTGTACGAAATGTTTCTCGGACCAATAGAGCAGGCAAAGCCATGGGATACAAATGGGATCGAAGGGGTTTTCCGGTTTATCAAAAAATTGTGGCGCCTTTATCATAACGAAAAAAACGAATTTGAGGTCAGCAATGAACAAGCAACAACAGCTGAATTAAAAACCATTCATACAGCAATAAAAAAAGTCACCCAGGATATCGAAAGGTTTTCGTTTAATACAGCAGTTAGTGCTTTTATGATTTGTGTAAACGACCTTGGCAGATGTAACAAAAAGGAGGTGTTGGAACCCCTGGCTTGTATAGTTTCTCCTTTCGCTCCCCATATTGCGGAGGAGCTTTGGCATTTGATGGGCCATAACACCAGTATTATTGATGCAGCATGGCCTCAATTTGATGAAAGCCTTTTGCAGGAAGATTCAATCACGTATCCGGTATCATTCAATGGAAAAACCAGGTTTCAAATTGATTTACCTGTTATCGCTACCAAAGAAGAAATTGAAAAAAGCGTCCTTGTTGATGAAAGAACAACTAAATGGGTTGCCGAAGCAGAGATTGTTAAAATAATTGTGGTTCCTCATAAAATTATTAATATTGTCATCAAACAAAACTGATGAGGAAAAACCTGCTGATAGCCATCATTCTTTCGATTTTTACCATTTCGTCTGTTATAATTTATGATAAATATTGGGATGATTGGACATCTGTACCAGAATCACCCAAAAGTCCGCCACCTGCAACACTATATGGCATACCTGCTTCTGATTATAAAATTATCGTTGACTCTGTACAGTCAGGTGAAACGATTGGATCTATTTTAGCAAAGTATGGCATCTCTGGAAACCTGATTCATAAAATCGGGATGATGTCGACTGATAGTATAAATTTAACTATGATTCATATTGGTCAGAAATACACAGTTTTTATTGATACTGCAACCGATAGCATACCCATTACAAAATACTTTATTTACGAAAATGGGTTGATAGTGTACACCAAGTACGACTTTAGTATAGCCGACTCGGTGTTTGCTCAAAAATACCACAGAGAAGTTGACACTTTGCACAAAAATGCATCAGGGATAATTCAGACATCTCTATGGAATACACTTGTTGATCAGGGATTAAGCTGGGAGCTGGCGATAAAGCTATCCCAAACTTTTGCATGGACAATTGATTTTTATGGATTGCAAAAAGGCGATTATTTTAAAGTGTTGTATTCAGAACTTGCTGTTGAAGGCAAAAGTATAGGTAACATCGAAATCGAATCGGCTGTTTTTCGTCACGGCAACAAAGATTTATGGGCAATTCCATTTGTTCAGGATAGTATATTGCAGTTTTTCGATACCTCGGGTATGAGCATGAAGAAGTCTTTCCTTAAAGCACCCCTTCAGTACTCAAGCGTCTCAAGCCGCTATACGAATGCCAGAATGCATCCTATTTTTCATAAAGTAACCGAGCATAGGGCGGTAGATTACTCTGCCCCTGCTGGTACACCGGTGTTTGCCGCATCTGACGGGAGAATTGCCATCAGAGCTTATGAAAGCGGCGCAGGAAATTACGTTAAAGTTATTCATAACAGCACATATTCGACAGTATATATGCATTTCAGCAGTTTCGGGCAGTTTCAGGTTGGTGACTACGTAAAACAGGGTGATATAATTGGGTATGTTGGCAGTACAGGCTGGTCGACGGGGCCTCACCTACATTATGAAATTCATGAAAATGGATATAAAATAGACCCGTTGAGCTTCGAAGCCCCTCCTGCTGAACCTGTTAAGCCAGAAAACATTGCTAAGTTTAATACCGAAAAACGTAAATGGATTACTGCCCTGAATAAAATTAACAATCCTTTATAATTGTGAAACTATTGAGGGGAACATGTCTGGGCCACATTCACCGTTGAATCCAAAATGATATATTCTGTTTCAAGAGTTTCAATCACCTCTACAACAACAACATCGTCGATGTAATAGTAAGCATAATTAAATTTTGATGACGGGTCCATCATTATATACAAGGTTGCAAAGTTATAGTTAAAATTACCTATTGTCAGGAACTTCTCTCCTCCTTTAGCTTCGTAAACACCCTCTATTGCAACCCAATATGACTGATTTACCAGCATATTATTTCTTGAGTTCTTTATAACAGGGGTATAGTCGAGCACTCCGTCATTTTCAGCCTTGATTTTATCTCGGGTAAGTACTGCCCCCACAGCATCAACAGCATAGCGCGATCCGGAGGAATTGCAAACCCAAAATTGAATCTTGTATTTCTTTCCTCTCACTAAAGTCTCATTTAATTCAGCCTGAATATATTCACGGTAGTCAAGCGGTTTTACGCCCGTTATTTTATTCTCGTTTGTAAAGCTGCTGCGAAGAATTAGTCCAGCATAACCAGAACCTGAATGTGCAAAAATCCTGCCTGCGAAATTTTTGGGGACACCTGCATCACGTTTGCTACAAACATTAAAGTAGTCAGGAGTCCCTTTACTTGGAACTTCCCAATAAGGAATAAGCTTACGCACAGGTCGTTCGGTAAAACCCGCAGGACAAAAAACATATTCTTCGAAATCACCATTGGTTATTAAATTACTCCCAGTTTCTTCATATTTGATTTTTTCACTGGTTATTATATGATAGAAACTCGGCGGTTCAGGTGGTGTTTCATATGCGATTTCATTGCTGGTTTGGGGTATGGTTTGGAGCTTGGCTGTTGTATCAGGTGTTGATATTTCAGTTTTTTTATTCGACTTATTGAATTTAAGAATGACTTCAGCGGTTTCTGGTTCTTCCACATCCTTTACATATCGCATTAGTGGACGATTCGGTGTCCTTGCCTGAAAACATTCCGACGATAGAATTGTTTCCGGTGTTGATAGCAAAAGTCCTGCAACCACGGAACAACCAATTATTGCTGCAGTGAAAAAAAACAGCAACTTACCGGGGCTTTTTCTAGGGATTTCGCTTTTTATTTTTCCCCAAACATCAGGAGCCTTATATTGAGGCAACTGCGATATAGCTTTTTTCAAATTATCAGTTTCCATATTACCTATAACTTTTAAGTAGTTCTTTCAATTTCTTTTTTGCGTAATGCAATTGCGATTTTGAAGTACCCTCACTGATATGCAAAATATCGGCTATTTCGGTATGAGAGTACCCTTCAACCTCAAACATTATAAAAACAACCCTGTAACCTTCGGGCAAAGCCCAAATTGCTTTTTGCAGCTCCTCTCCGGTGAATTCAGAATCCCATTCCACAGGAGCATCGGGTATTTCGTCTGATGCAATAAAACTTACCGGTTTCAGCCTTTTAAGCGCTGCTCTTATTATTATGGTTTTAATCCAAGCCCCCAGGCTGGACTCTCCTCTGAATTTAGAAATATCGTTAAAAACCGAGATAAACCCATCCTGCAATGCATCTCTGGCCTCTTCGTAATTACCTGTTATACGCATACAAATAGTGAACATGCAGTTCTTGTAGGCATCATAAAGCCGCTTTTGAGCTCTTGGTTCAAGGTTTCGACACCCTTCAAGCAATATGTTTTCTTTTTCGTTTCTCATGGCTTCTGAAGTAAAGTGCGTTATATACAGGATTTCGTTGTATGACCATTTAAAATAGTAACGAAATATGGATAGAATTTTTTATAAAAATCCACAATTAAGTTACTTATATGGGAAGTATTTTTTACCCGCAACATCTCGCGGGAAACTTTATATCTTTAGAGAAGGTTTTGCAAATACCTTTAAAGCATTAGGAAGAATGCTGATTTCATATGGCCCATCTCCTACAATTTCGCCGTCAATCTCAGCAAAAGTCGTGTGTGGACAACTGATTTTAAATGACTTGCTGCGATAAGTTTCCAAACCTCTCACTTTTTCAATAGTACCATTATATAAGCGGTTCACATTACTAATAACCTTTAGCTTTCTGATATTCCGGTAAATTGCAATATCAAGAAGTCCGTCGTTATTAATTGCTCTCGGCGTTTGCATCATGCCCCCTCCTGAGTACTTCCCGTTTCCAATACTTATCGAAAATATGCTGTCGTGAATAATTTGATCGTCAAATTCAATTTTCATTTCAAGCAACTTATTATTTATCAGGCACTTTAGCAGATTAAGCAGGTATGCACTTTTTTTCCGCCTGCCCCTTGCCTGCATAATGTTTGTTGCTTTCACAACAGCAGCATCAAAACCAAAGCCTGCAATATTTGCAAAATAACTTGTATGCTGTTGTCCGTTTATCCAATGTTTGATGACACCGATATCCTGCCTTATAAAATTTCCGTCAAGAATCTGATGAATTGCGTCAATGTGATTGGTCGTCCATTTGTAATATCTTCCCCAATCATTCCCTGTTCCCATCGAAATCAAACCCATTACCACTTCTTCATATGGCACATCCTGTTGCTGAAAAATTCCATTCACGACCTCATTGATAGTACCATCGCCGCCCAAGACTACAATATTTCTGTAACCCTGCTTCAGAAAAAGTTTAACCTGCTCACAACCATCATTCTGTGCAGTAGTAAAATAGTGATGATACTCGATATCATGCCGCCTTATTGTTTGCTCAACCTCGCCCCAAACTTTTTCCAAATCACCATTCCCCGCTTTGGGGTTAATAATAAACAATAGCTTTTCCAATTCAGTTTTTAGGTTTTATTTATTACAATTATACTGTTTTTTGTTTGCATTTAATAATTTTGAATTTTAATATTTACAAAATGAAAATCAAAACAATCACAGCATTCACCGATATCAAAACGGATAATATTCGTTATAAAAGCTCGTATAAAGTGTTTGATGAAAATGGTTTTTTAGTTGAAGAATATCGTTTCGATAAGAACGGTGAGATCATTTCAAAATCGGAAAATATTTTTGATAACGAACACCGGTTGCTAAGCAGCACATTTTTCGATACTGAACAAGAATCGTCGGAGAACAGAACTTATGATTATTCTTCCGAAGGACAGCTCATTAGGGAAACCGTTGATTTCGGACAGGGTTACTTGTCAGTGTTTTTGTATGAATATTCAAATTCAGGCAAGAGAATTACCATTTCGGAACAGGATGAGGAAGGAGAGGTTGAAGAAACAAAGATTCAGGAGCTTGATGATTACGGAAATGTCATAAAAGAAGTCGTTATCAATGAAGATGGCAAAGAAATCACGCATATTTTCAGTTCTTTCGATAATAAAAAAAGACCCGTTAGGAAAGAAGAACGTGACTTGAACTATAAAACTACTCAAATTCAGGAATATATATATAATGACAACGATTTTCTGGAAATGATAAAAACCACAAACGCCAAAAACCAGATATTGAATTGGGTAAAGTTGGAATATGATGAATTAAACCGTCCTGTAAAGCAAACATCGATGAGTGGCTCAGTTATTCTTGTAGAGTACATCGATGATAAAACTCGGATAGAAAAGCATATTAATTCTCATGGCTATACATATTCCGAAAGCAAAATTACTGTAAACGAATGGGGGAATCTCCTTAAAGAAGATTCCCCCGAAATCGTAACAGAATTTGAATACGAATATTTCGAATCCTAACGTGTAATCATAACTTTTTCGGTAACAGAATTGCTGCCGGAATAGATTTCAAGGATATAAAGACCATCGGGTAAGCTATTACCAACCAAATCCTGAACTGAAGTGTGGAATATACAATCACTTGAAGCGATTCGCTTATTGGCAATCAGTTTACCGGTTATGTCGCTGATAACAAAAGTAGCTTCGTGTGATCCCTGTGAATAAAAATTTATAGTCGCGTTTCCTTCAGAAGGATTAGGGAAAACCTGCACAACGGGTTTAAGGCTCAGGTTTTCTACTGCAGTGGTCGATGAAGTATACTCCAAAGCCCAGCCCTCGTCGTTGCCGGTAGTGTTGGCAAAGAATTGAACTACTGCCACACCTGCCTCTACCATAATGTCGGTGGTTGGTAATGCAGTGCTGGAAAATTGAGCAACAAGGTTTTCGGAGCCGGTCGAGTTTTTGAATACTTTCACATAGTCGGGAGATCCGGCGAGGTGAAAGTCGGTGAAGTGAATGTTTATCCAGGCAGCATCTTCAGGTTGAATAAACCATGTGCAAACCGTCGATGATGAGCTTCCATAATCGCAAACGCCACTACCATCGTCGAATGAGCCGCTGGGTTCGTAATACACAATATTTGTTTTACAGTTTTTCACCACATAACTGGCATCCCATCCGGAGGCTACGCCAGACCCATCGGTAATAAACTGAATGTACATGGCTCCACGGTCAGCATAAATATTGTCAGTTCCCGGAGTGTTTTCGCTTGTGTATGTTTCAATAACCTCTGCATCAGCATTACTACCGTTGAATACTCTAACAATGTCGCCTTCTGCCAGATCAAACGAATCGAAATTCAGTTGAACAACTGCACCACAGGTAGGCTGAATTAAATAAGAGCATTGTTGATTGTTCTGGTAATCAAGGTTTGAGCTACCATCGCCAAAGGCTCCACTTGGGGTATTGAGGTTAATATTCTGACCACAATACAATGGATAACCCGATTCGGGATAAATATTTATCACCGCTTCCTGTCCGGTACTAAAGTCGTTTTCCGGCCCCCCAGGTGTTGCTGTTGACACAAGGTTATCAAGAGCATAGAATCCGTCACCGGCACCACCCCAACCCCAGTTCATATGGAAATAGTCGGTATTCTGATATCCGTCGCAAGTCCATGCATGCCCTACCGTAGTTGACGTTCCTCCATATACCATAGGCTTATTCTGATTCAATTGGTTTCTAAGAACTGTTTTCCAATTTGAATCAGTATAGTCACTTTTTTCAATGAATTGAGCATCGGATGAATATTTGAAATAATTTTCCAACGCAGTTACAATTTTGTCGGTTTGCGACCCTGAACCATCGCATCCCCACCACATCGAAACAGCAACCCCTGCATGATAACAGATTTTGGCAACCTCACTGTTTTCGGTTCCTCCCAGCGAATTAGGCATGGCATACCAGTTATAGGTCTGTTGTGCAAAATTAATAGTAATGTTACCATATCCGCCATTTGTCCAGGAAAGGTGTGTTTTTGACCCTTCACCAGATGGTGGCCAGTTGTAGTATTTCATTACCTGAAGCATTCCTATGGCAACACAACCCACATAAACGTGGTCATGATTGTCGGAGGAATAATCAGGGCAATCATCGTCGACAGGGCATGATGCATTGTAAGGCCAGTTCTGATTCCATTTGGCATTAACAAGTGGGCCCACAGTAACATCCTTTTCGAAACTGGTGCCAGGTGTATACCTCAGCAACCGATCCCATTCAGCGGAAACTCCCTCCTTCACAACGATATCACCCGAAAGTGCCAACATTGTTTCGTCGGCAAAATACTGAATGAACGCTGTTTGCCCTGGCGACATGTTCCCGGGATTAAATGCTCCTTCAAACGAGTATGCCAGAACCGGTTTCATTGTATTTAAAGCCGATACAATGATAAATCCTTCATTTTCATTCACGTTGAAAATATACATTGGGTAAACACCTTCTTCAGGATTATTCACCAGTTGAAGGTTAATTTCATCCCAACCCTGAGCTCTGAACGACTGAACATTTTGGTAATAATACGTTTTTGCAGCATACTGGGCATCATTAAGTTTAATACCGTCTGCAAAACTGTTTGCATAAAGTACAATTGTTACAAGAATTAAAATTATTTTTTTCATATGTATAGTGTTTGTGAGCAAAGATAAACAAAATTATTATTTCGATGGAATACACAATATGAATTATACAAAATTACATAATTTATTGATGGTCAATATTATAATGCAGTCCAATACTTTTTCTCCGAGCCATGGCCATTTTAATTATCAGATATGAAACATTTATCATATTCCTGAGTTCACAAATTTCAGGGGTGATTTTTGAGGATTTATACAATGATTCGGTTTCTTGAAACAAAATTTCCAATCGTTCAAAAGCGCGTTTCAACCTCAAATCACTGCGAACAATACCTACATAATTACTCATTATCTGTCTCATTTCTTTCAGGCTTTGAGTAATCAGTACCATTTCTTCATTGTGAATTGTACCTTCATCGTTCCAATCAGGGATAGCCGTCTTAATACAAGCTTTTTCAATATCGGACATAGCTTGTTCAGCAGCCCTGTGAGCAAAAACAACAGCTTCGAGCAGCGAATTGGAAGCAAGCCTGTTTGCTCCGTGCAAACCGGTACAGGCAGTTTCGCCGGCTGCATACAGGAAATTGATTGACGACTTACCGTAAATATCTGTAACAATTCCTCCGCATAAATAGTGAGCTGCGGGTGTAACGGGAATATATTCCCGAGTAATATCAATTCCGTACGATTTGCATTTCTGGTAAATGTTGGGGAATTTATTCTGCAAATCGTTTGCATCAATTTGTGTAGCATCTAAATACACAAAATCGTGACCAGAAATTTTCATTTCACTATCAATTGCGCGGGCAACAATATCTCGCGGAGCTAGTGATTCCCTAGAATCGTATTTCTTCATAAAAGGAATTCCCTTTTGATTTTTCAGAATTGCTCCATGCCCCCTGAGGGCTTCGGTAATGAGAAAGGATGGCCTGTCGACCGGATGGTACAGGGCTGTTGGATGAAATTGAAAAAACTCCATATCGTCGATAATACCCTTGGCTCTGTAAACCATTGCAATTCCGTCTCCTGACGACACCGACGGATTGGTTGTATTCTGATACACATTTCCTGCTCCCCCTGTAGCAAGCATGGTTGTTTTCGAAAGTATTGTGACAATTTTACCTGTATGTTTGTCCTGAACGTATGCACCATAGCACTCAATATCATTGTAAATGCGTTTCACCAGAAATCCGAGATGGTGCTGAGTAATCAAATCAATTGCAAAATGGTTATCGAGAACTTCAATATTAGAATTTAGTTTAACCTGGTGAATAAGAGCCTGCTGAATTTCTCGCCCTGTGCTATCTTTACTATGTAATACACGATATTCTGTATGACCACCTTCACGCGCAAGGTCGAAACGACCATCTCTGTTTTTATCAAAGTGAGCTCCCCACTGTATCAGCTCCTCAATCCGCGAAGGGCCTTCGTTAACCACCATTTTCACAACATCTTCCCTGTTCAGGTAACACCCGGCTATCAGGGTATCATTAATGTGTTTTTCATAAGAGTCGGGTTGATAGGTAACAGAAGCTATTCCTCCTTGCGCATACAAGGTTGATCCATCTTCAAGTGCATTTTTGGTAACAAGGCAAACGCTGCCTTTTCTACTCACTTTCAATGCATAACTCAAACCGGCAATACCCGATCCTATAACCAAAAAATCAACAATCTTTTGCATATTAAAATTTTTCTCAAATTTATAAAACAAGTGGAAAGAAAATTTATTCTGAATCTTTTAATATTTTATGAAACCTTTTTACCGATAAATAAGTATAAATTTTAAAACACCGAAATGATTAAAGATAAATTAATAACGATTGCCAAGTTCCGATACGAATACAGGGCATATTTGCTGAAAGATAGGCTTTTAGAAGCCGGTATAGAGTGTGCATTGACCAGTGAATCGGTTTTTAAACTTATAGACGGTG
This sequence comes from Bacteroidales bacterium, assembly GCA_017994175.1. Lineage (GTDB taxonomy): Bacteria > Bacteroidota > Bacteroidia > Bacteroidales > ML635J-15 > JAGOEF01. The sequence goes on from JAGOLH010000004.1 coordinate 40,308, forward strand.
TGATGGTACTTGTAAAAGAATCTGATTTTGCAAGGGCCATGGAGGTTTATAACGCGCTAAAAGAAAGCTCCGATGATTTTGAGGATTAAATTCTCTTTTTAAGCTCTTCAATAACTGCTTTTTTACCGGATTCTCTCAATTTGCGGGCAGTTGCCGTAAAATATTCGTGTTTTATAATGAATTTATATTGAAACCGATTCCAATCTTCAATTGTTTTCACCTTACCACGTTCATACAGCTCTCTGAATAAGTTTTGTGATACAACAATGAAATCAGTCCTGCCGAGATAATCAAGGTCAGCATCGCAAATTATTTCTTCAAGGTGGTTTTTCGGTTTGGGGGGCATTTTGGTTGACAGAATCAATGCTTTAATTTTTTGAATCTGCTCAGGTGTGTACCGGTATTTAGGTAAAATATCCTCAGCAAGATTAGCACCCAGGGGTTCATTGTTATCATAAGAAATCATAAAACCGGCATCATGAAACAATGCGGCTGTTTTTAGCAACAGGAGTTCTTCGTCGGTAACTTTTTCTTCGCGCCCGATGTTTTCGACACGGGTGCAAACATTGGTCGTATGTCGAGAGTTATGATAGTACAGATTTTTTGGCAAGTCCGTCTCGAGTTTCTTCATTACGTAGTTCTCCAAATCGACATACCGAAGAGCCTGAAGTTTGGTATAGAAAAGCTTATTAGGGGTTTTCCCTGTTGAGAACTCCGACAAGTGTTGCTTATACTTCACTACAGTAAACATATCCAGATCACCTTTATATTTCACCGCGGTTTTTCCACGGGACTCGCATTCAAAAAAGTCTTTAATATAGTCGAAGGTTGATGAAGAAATATTTACTGTACCGCTTATAGCATTACTTTCCATTCTGCTTGCGACATTCACTGTATCGCCCCATATATCGTATTCAATTTTCTGAGCACCTACAACACCTGCTATTACTGAACCCGTATGAATACCGATACGTATTCTGAAATTACATTTATCCGTTTCGTTGATTTCCTGAATCGCCTCCTGCATTTTTAATGCTGCCATTACCACTTCAATCGGGGTGGTTCTGTCGTTGTTTCTCATACCACCTGCACACATATATGCATCACCAATGGTTTTGATTTTATCGATTTCAAATTTTTCGATTATATTATCAAAAGAAGAGAATATTTTATTCAATTGAGTAAACAATACTTCGGAATCGGTGGTGGCAGCAATTTTTGTAAACCCCTCAATATCAGCAAACAATACTGTGACCCTTTCATATGCTTGTGTCTGAGCTTTCCCTTCTTTTTGAATTTCTTCAGCAGTTCTGTCAGGCAAGAGCTTCTGTACAAGTTTTTGAGTTTGTTCTTTTTGTCGGATCAACTCATCAGTTCTTTCTGCAACGGTTTGCTCCAGTTTGTTTTTGTCGGTAGCATGTTTCAGCTCATTTAGCTTAAGAATCAGATAGATAAAGGATATCAGAAATAAAAAATAAATAACAAAAGCCCACCACCTCATATACAAAGGAATAGGCACAGAGAAAGTAAAACCATGCGACTCGGTAGTATTACCGAAAATATCTCTGGCCTGGACTTTAAACGTATAGGTTCCCGGAGGAATATATGTGTATTCTTTAAAACTTTCACCGCTCCATTTCGACCATTCATCCTGCAACCCCACTAACTGAGTTCGGTAGCTTATTTCCTTGTAGCTGTTGTAGTATAACGCTGTAAATTCGAACCGAATATGATTTTGAGATGATTTAAGAACAGGTGTCAATATCTGTTTACCACTTCTATCAAAAAGCTTATTGTTGATTGAATCAGGCAAATCGGTATTATAAATTAAACATAAGGCCTGTGGTGTTGATGTTTCCATTTTATTGGCTTCATAACGGATAAGCCCATCGAATCCACCAAACCAAACTACATTATTTGAATCGCAGTAAATACTTTCGATGTTCCTGTCTTTCAGATTGTTTAACTCATTACTGTGATCGGTAGGATTAAAGTCTTTGTCGTAAGTAATATATCCCGTTTTACGTTCGGAGTTTTTAGTATTTGTACTGGAATACCACAATTTACCATCCGCTTGCTCAACAATGGGATAAAATGAAAATACATTGCTGGAATCAGGGGTTTCAAACAACGGGTGCCTAATAAATTTCCCGGCATTGTTGTAGTAAACACCACATTGGGTACTGAACAAAATACCTGCTTTAGTACGATACACATCAACCCATGTGAAATTTTCGGGCAGTCCGTTATTTTCGTCAAACCGCTGAATTTGTGGATTTAACAAGTCTCCTTTTCTGAAATCCAACTTCAGTAAGCCATGATTATCGGACCCCAGCCAGAAAACATCTTTTTCGTCGTGCACCATAGTACGTACCTCATAATCGAAGTTTTTAACTTTCCCAACAATATGTAGTGAATCTAATTCTTTACGAAGTACCAGAATACCTTGCTCTCCAATACAAAACACAATATCGTCATAGACTTCGCTGACTTTAAGTTTGCGAAACTCTCCCGGTATCGACAACCTTGCTCTTCCCTCTCGAATAAGTTTATATACTCCTTTTGAAGTAATAATGTATAATTGATTGTCTATAATAATCAGGTCCTGTATCTCGGCAACAACACCTTCAACTTTGGCAAAATAGTCTTCGTTGTTTATCAGTTTTTTTGATTTAGCCAAGTTGGTGGTAGTATAGTAGTACAAACCCTGAGTGGAGCCAAAATACATCGTACCATTGTAACGAATCATGGTTTTAATTGCGCCGTTAATCCCATAGCTGTTCCCGAAATAGTCAACCGGGGATGGATAATTTACTGAAGTAATTCCGTTATAACTGGTAACCCAAAGTTTATTATTCTTGCTTACAAATAAATCAGTAATCCGGTTATCGAGCATCCCGTGGTTTTTATTCATCGAAAAAAGGTACTGTCCGGTTGAACTTACGCAAATGATTCCACCGTATTCTGTTCCAACAACAATAGACCCATCTGATAAAGTTATGCCTTTTATATATTGATTTTCCTCCATGAAAGCATCAGCGTCGGTTGTGAAGGGAAGTGTTGTTGTTCCATCGAACAGATAAAATCCGCTGGTATTTTCGCATTTAATAAGAATGTTTCTTTCATCTAAAACAAATAAATCAATAACGTCCCTGTTTTCAGGCAATATCAACTTGGCTACAGGTTGCATAGTTCTTTTATCCGGATCATAAGTAAACAATCCATTACCCTCAATAGAAACATATATCTTTTTATTTGCCTTAAAAGCAAGAATTTTATTTTCGGATGAGTAAACCTTTTCTACAACTTCGTCCTTAATATCCAATATCATATTATCCCCCAAAAACAACACATGATTATTAAAAGCAATGACTTTGTTGATCTGCCCGGGAGAACAACTGGGAGGCAAAGCAAGGTCCTTCATCTCCATCCTGTTGATATAGGGGGTAATGACACCGATTTTGTTATATCCACCAGCATAAATCAACCCATTTTCGGAGACGTCCAATATCGGTGTACCAATCAGGTGTACCGTTTGCCATTCAACATTATTGAACCGGATTATTCTGTTAAGGTTGCCGAAATACAGAAAGCCAAATTTATCTTGGGTTATCGAAAAATTCTGACTTTCGTTTTTGTATTCTTTTGGTGCATAATTGTAAAAACCCGGCAGTCCGTGTTCAACAAGCTGCGAAAATGCACTTGAAAAACAAATAATTACAAGTGCTGACGTAAAAATAGTTTTCAATAATCTATACAATATCACTAAGTTTTATTTAATCTGTAAATATAGGGTTGTCGCATTATTAAGTAAGCGAATTTACGAATAATTTTTAATCGATTATGTATTCTTTTTTCTTATAATTGTTTATTAAAACAAAAAAGATAATGAGCAGAGGCAAAGAAAACAAACCCCATATAGGTATTTACGGAAACCGCAATGCAGGGAAAAGCTCACTTATCAATCGAATTGCGGGGCAAGAGGTTTCAATTGTTTCTGATTTTGCGGGAACCACAACCGATCCGGTAAAAAAAAGCATCGAAATAACAGGATTCGGACCGGTTATCATTATCGACACAGGTGGTATTGATGACATTGGCGAAATTGGGTTGAAAAGAGTATCTAAAACGCTTCATTCAATAGCAAGTATCGATTTGGCAATTCTTGTAATAACAAATAATATTATTTCGGAAAGCGAGAAGAAACTGATTTATAGTTTTAAGCAGCACGATGTCCCTTTTATAATCGTACATAATAAATCGGATTTACGGCCGCTTGATCCTACATTCAAAACAAGTCTTAAAAATGATTATAGCACCGATATTATCGAATTCAGCACTTTAACCGACAACAACCTTCAGCCACTCATTGATGCAATTAAAAACAACATTCCTGATTTATCGTGGAAAATTCAATCATTACTTGGCGATTTAATCAGTTATGGTGATATTGTGTTGCTTATAACTCCAATCGACATAGAAGCACCCGAAGGTAGAATGATCCTGCCACAAGTTCAGGCAATCCGCGACATTCTTGATAACGACTGCATAGCGATTGTTGTAAAAGAACGGGAAGTGGACGTTTTTTTACGAAAAACCGGCATTAAACCCGCATTAGCAATAACCGATTCACAGGTTTTTCTAAAAGCTGATGCAAGTATTCCAAAAGAAATTCCTCTAACAGGTTTCAGTGTTCTGCTTGCTCGCTATAAAGGCGATTTTACAAACTACCTTGCGGGCACACCCAAGATTTCGGAACTTCGGACTGGCGACAGGGTTCTCATTTTGGAAAGCTGTACTCACCATGTTTCGTGTGATGATATTGGCAGGGTGAAAATACCGCGATGGATGTCCAACTATACCGGAAAGAAGCTCGATTTCGATGTTGTAACCGGACTTGATAAATTACCACGCGACATTCGCGATTACGCATTAGTTGTACAGTGCGGTGGATGTGTACTAACACGAAAACAGGTAATCAACCGGTTAAGACCTGCTGTGGAAGCAGGTGTACCAGTTACAAATTACGGAATGGCAATAGCATGGATGCAGGGTATTTACAAAAGAGCAGTCGCACCATTTGTTTCACTGGACAATAAAAGTGAGTACCTATAATAATCCCTTACCGGCCATTCGCAAAGAGCAGGTAGTATTTCTCTTTCAACCCCTTAAGAAACTCAAGAGTTAAATTTTTGCAGTAGATGCGAACCATATCCTGAATTTCGGCTCCTTTGAATACAAAACTTTTAGCAGCATCAAACGATTGTCCGGAGATATTGTTCCTCAATACCTGAATACGTGATGAAAACTCGTCCCATGCAGGATTTTCATACACATCGAAATACCCAATATCGGGGTTTCTAAGGTCAAGAAAAATATTATCCCCAACCGGATCAAGAAGAAAGAACTTATAAATTTTAATCAGGGCGGGAGAGTTCTCAATATTGTTAACTTTCTTTTTAAGAACTAGCCCATGGTGCTGAAAACATTCCTGTAATTCTTTGACGTTATCGTAGTTTGTAACACCTGCAATTCGCACAGCACAACAAGTAGCGTGCCGCATCGAGATTTCTGTAAACGCCGCATCGAATGGACTTTTATGGTCGGCTTTCACTTTCAGCGAAATTCTCACTATATCCTCCATAGTGTAGTGCTCTCCTGCAACAATATATACATACAACGGCTTAGAGGTTGTTGGTGCATTACCGTAATAACCCGGAAATGTATCAAGCGACTCGAGTATACAGGTATTTCTAACGCCATACTCACCAAGACACCAAAGGTTTTCAACTTTAGTCAAACAACCAAATAAATCGTTAACCGAAACCATATTTATTATTTTAATTCTTGAAGAGCAATTTACAATGTTATACGAAAAAAAATATACACAGGTTTAGCAATTTGTTCATCAGGTTATAAATTTAATCAATTTTCTGATTAATTTCTATGTATTTATTTTTTCACATCTCCTATTTTCGACTCCACCGAGGCTATTTTTGAATTCAAGCGTTGTTCTGTTCCATTTGTTCTGATATCGAATGTTGCGGTAATATATACCCTTTCACTGTCAGCTCCAATAGCAGAGTAAGCTTTTTCAATTATTTCGGTGCAATGATTAAGGCTTGGAGTTTCAATAATAGTAGCCATAGGTGTAAGACGGTAATCATACCCTGTATCACGAATTATTTCTACAACCCTGCTTACGTATTTGCTTACACTGCTCCCTTTATCGGTTGGGAAAATCACCAGGCTCATCAGGACTGACATACATGAAGAATTAAGGTAAATTACTGAACAACGCTGAATTAATATCATTTATGGCCTTACGGGTTATTAAACGAACAGCCTCCTGATAGGCATCATTTGAAGATTCCTTACTATTCTGCCCTTCACCCTCGGCCACATATTGTTTCTGGAATTTTTGCTCATTTTTCTTGTCGAACACCGTTACCATAACATTGATATCAGTGATTGTTTCGTAGCCCACTTTTTCTCGAACTACCGTATTTGCGTCGATTTGAACAACAAAATCAGCTTGCGATTGTGTATCAGCAATTTTGTTTGCACGGGAAATTTCAGGTCTTAAAGCATCGGAAAGTAAAGCTTTCCCTGTTTCAGTGCCAAATTCCTTTTCAGTGCTTATTACAAAGAATGCCGGTTTTTCAATTATTAGTACTACTGATGTTCTTTTTACCGGCAATTGTTTGATTATTTTTCGAATAAACGGGTCTTTCGAAACTCTCGACATCGTTATGAGATCAACAGATAGACTTATGGTTTCTGTTTCACCGCTACTAACTATTTTATTAAAATCACACATTACTTTTCCGGAGTTATCGCTGACAGCCCGTTCATTTTTAAGCTCCACTCCTGTATATTTTATTTCCACAGGCAAATCCGCGATTACCTGCCTGTTCTGGTTATAAACAATAAAACTCCTTTCGGTTTGAGAAAGAGAGGTTCCGCGTATTACTTTGATTTCGGTATAAGGGTGTTCAATTACTATCGACTGTATCATCGATACCATTGCATTTAAAACCGTTTGCCCGATATCGGCTTTAACGCTGTCAACAATTGTCTCTGTTGATTCGTTCATATAAGGTTTCAGCGCAGTAAGAGCATCGGCATAAAACCTTAAAGCTTCGGTATAGCAGTTTGCCTTACGTTGGGTTTGCCCTTCGTAGTACTTATATACTGCATCGGCAATTGCTTTATTTTTTCGCTCAGCCTGCATTTGTGCATACTTTTCTTTCGAAAGGCGGTAATATACCCAGTAATAATTTTTATCTTCCCATGAATCAACCAATTCATACCCCTCAAGGTACGTTTCGGTTGAAGTGGTTACTTCCGATGTCCAGTTTTCGGTAATGTTATAATTATGCTCCATCACCGAAAGAACTGATGCACTTGAAATGGTTACTGAAATCTCCCTTGCCAGGTCGCCAAGAGCCTTTTGCTGCGCTGTCTGGGTATAATCGGCAGGGGCAAACCCTGGCTTTGTTGCAGAGCCGATTCCTATGTAGTAAAATGAACTTACAGGTTTGGACTTTACCCATTCAGGCTGTGGTTTAACTGCCTCTGTAGTGTTTTGCAGGGTCTTGCAACCGCTCATCAACAAACCGGCAAGTAAAAATAGTATTACCGTTTGTTTCATGCCTATTCTTCGGGGTTATATTCATTAACCGCATCGGCCACTTTCATCGATGATGCTGAAATCACTTCGCCGGTGAGAGTGTTATAGTCCTTAATAACTCGGCGACCGTCAAGAAGTTCCTGCAATGCTTTCACATCTTTCTGGTTATCGTTGACTACGTCTTCGGAGCTATGACCTGCTTTATTTTTCCAGTAACCAGGTACCAGAGCTTTCTTATCGCCGGTATAGTCTGCATATAAAATTTTATCTTCGCTAACCAAGGTGTGACTATTTGTGGCAATTATCTCTCCCGTTTTGTTATATATCAGTTTATAGGTAAACGAAATTTTAACCTGTCGGCCCATAGAGTACTCCTTATAAGTAACCTTTTCGTAATCAGTAACTGTTCTCACATTACCAGCTTCATCCTTGGTTTGTTTTGTGTATTTTCGATACCCACGCTTTTCGGTTTCCTTTAACATACCTTTTTCGTAGGTAAAACCCGTAACTGTAGTGTAAAGTGTTATGTCTGGGTTTACTGCTTTAACGGGAGGTTGCTGTCCTTTACTTAGTGACCCGTCAGGCTGGAGTCGGGGATTGGCTTCAACCAGTTTTAAAAACGGATTTCTTTTATCCTGGATGTCTTTAATAATTGCAGCTTGCAAACTGGTTTCAATTCCTGCTGTACCCGATTTGTTAACAACCGGTGAAACAGCCAGCATAAGTGTGGCTTTCTCGAGGCATTCCGCTTTTAATTCATATGCATCCTTATAGTTGCCTGAGCCGGAAATCACTTTATCGAACAAGTAATATGCTGCACGATACATCTTGTTGTTCATTTTTTGCTGTGCGTCTCTGTAAACAGGTTCATAAATTGCAACATTCAGCTTTTCCTTTGAGTCTTTATAGCCCGGTTGCAGTTGCAATATTTCACGGAAAAGCTTCTCTGCTTCAGCAAATTTCTCGTTTTCGAGCAACTTTGAAGCTTCGTTGTATTTATCGGCAATGTAAACATTTTTGACTTCGTCGTAATTTTCGCGGTAATATGAAGGGAAATTCAGCTCAACACCTACTGCGGTAATTTTATTGTAATAGTCTTCGGCATCTTTAAAATTATACACTGCTTCCTGATTTTTTTCCTCATTATACGATTTGTTAAATGCGGATAATTTTTTATCGAGCACTCTTTGCCCGGTTCGTTTTAAACCGAGCTTCGCATCGACATTCGATTTTTTTGCAAGAACTGCCTGATAATAATATTCTGCTGCATCGACATACATTCCGGCTTCTTCCATTTTTGAACCTTTCTTGGTAAGACGCGAAGAAGCACACGAAACCGAAATTAAAATTATCAGAAAAGCTGCTGCAATTGGGTATGCATTTCTCATGTATCAGCGGATGTTAAATTGTTTGTAAAATTATAAAACATATTGTAAAAAACTAAATCATTGCTTCAGAATATCTGTTTGAGTATTTACCACTTTCTGATAATGCTCATTATCGTAATCAATCATTATATCGCCATTCACCTTAAAACATTTAAGATAGTTCACCCGCAAGCTTCTGAAAAAACTGTCGTAATAAATACCGTTCAGGACCTTGACCTGTTTGTTACCGCTTTTATAGTCACGCATTTGCGCTCTTGCACCGTTTACAATGCTCAGCGGCCCGCATTTCAACACCTTACCTCCGCTGGTATAAAATGTTACAATTCCATTACGGCTCGAAATTCGGGTTAAATACTGTAAACTACTATAGAAGTTTTTATAATTATTTTTAAACGAAGGGTTTAATGTATTCAGACTTGCCATCATTTCTTTCCCACTAATGTCGAGGCTTGAGTTCTGTAAGGTTTCCATTAGTGCAAAAAAACCAGCAATACTTTTATCGTAATGCATCGAAATGTATTTATCTGTGAGCTTTTTCCATGTTTCCAACAGCTCGTAATTCCCAGACAGTCCAAGTTCCGGGCTGATTTTCAATCCTGATTCGGAAACACCGCGTTCAGCAATTATCACCAAATCGTTTTCTGTATTCAGGAATAAGGTTTGCTCAGGGTTATAACTGAATTCCTCAACAAAAGTAAGGCCTTTTACATCACCGCGATCCGAAATCGTTACCTGCAGAAAAAAGGGTTTTCCACCATAAATCGAATCGAGGCGTATAGAAGTTTGCCATTCAAGCTCTCCGTCTTTATTAAATTTAATTGCAAATTGATCGGCCACCGACGAAGATACAAGCTTCTTCTTATCAAAATACAAGTTTTTCCCAAACTCTCCGCTAACATAAACACTCCGGTCGGAACTGATAATGATGTTTTGCAGCGATATGCTGCCATCTGTAGCAAAAGTTGATACCCACAACGGTTTGTTGTATTTATCGAGCCGGGCAACAAAAACCCCTGTGTTCTCATTCTCAACAACCCAAGACCTACCGTTCATTGTAAGCGTATCGGTAAAAAAACCGGCAATTAAACAAGAGCTGTCTTCGCTGATAAGTATAGTTTTGTCGGACCCTTTAAACCCGCCCGCTTTGTAAATCTTCTCCCAGACAAATTCTTCCTGTTCATCTTGATTCGATCTTTTTGAGGGTGAAATAATACTGAATTTCGATTTTTTAAACTGAGGCATTGTAGCTCCTACAGGTGCATTGATATAGGTTGGATCGCAAACAGTAAATCGACGATTATCATATTGAATCAGGTCTCCATTTACCATTGAGGTAAAACAAACTGCAGTTGAAACATGTTGAGGGTAATTCAGGCTGATAACCGGTAAATCCAGAAGCTCGTTGATGATATAGGCAAAGAACACAGAGCGGTCTTCGCAGTCGCATGCTTCATAGTGGAGTATTTCTTCAGGGAAAAAATATTTTTCCTTGCCGAATTGCTCCTGATCGGTTTTGTATGAAAACCCTGTTTGTACCATTTTTAGCAGAAATGATGCAGCATCTTTTTCAGGCATACCCTTCATAATAGGCCAGAGCTCAGTTGCTAGCGACTCTTTAGTTATTTCAGATACTCCAGCATCGAAATACAACCCAATATAGCACTGTGGATAGCTACTGTAGAAGTCTATCAGGTTTTTATTGTAGAGCACTTTAATATTATATTGTTTCGAGTCAAAAGAAAAACCGATGTTTCTAGTAAGCGTATCTACGTCAAAAGAAGGGGGTTTGTACAAATTAAAATTCATAATTTGGTTAGCTGCAGGGTAGTCTTTTTCATAAGTTTTCACAGCACCGGTTGTTCCATCGAGCATATAGTACTTTACTCCTCCAAAAGTCAGATAGCTGAATCCATACAATTGATTAAAAACCGGAACAAGCAGCGAAACGCCTTTTGAATGATACGCCAGTCTGATTTTATATCCCATTTTCGTTAGTACAAACCAAGAAAACAATGTTGCTGAATTTCTATCTTTTGTTGCACGGGTACCCAGTTCATTAACCAGCAAATACATGGCATAGTCGTTCAGATTTAAATTACTTTTTACCCTCAGCAATTCAACAATAGGAGCATCAAAACCGGAATCGCTCATTTTTTTCCAATATGAAGCAAAGTTTTGTTCATCAACCGAGGCAGAAAACGTACTCCTCATATCATCAGGCACAGGAATACAAAGATGTGTCCCGTAGAAATCAAAGCAAATGTTGTTATCCCGAAGGTCCTTGTCTGCAGAAGTGATTGCGGGAATTGGATTCATGGGTTCAACCGCCATTTCTATGGTTTTAGTCTGCAACTGTATCTGTGAAGGCTGAATACGCCTTACAGGTTCAACATTGATCAGTTTTTTGTAAACAGGGACAACATCAGGACCCGGGGCAGGACTTGCATACTCAGCTTTAAATAGTTGGAATTGCTGCCACTCTTTCTGGATATATTCTGCAAATTCCTTATCGTTCTGCTCAACAAATCTCTTGTAATCGTTTCGTAAATCCTCCAGTCCGTTATAATATTCTCTTTTAAATTTATCGAAATCTTCATCATTCTGCGAAAAAGCAGAAGTACTCCACAACAGAGTAATCAGAGCGAGGAGCAATAAATTTCTCATAATCATTTTGTTAAGACTTAAAAAATACAATTTTTATGCCACTGCAACTTAATACAATCATTTTGTTACGCATAAAAATACAGAAAGAAACGAATGGGAAAAAACTTCATAGATATTTTATCAGGGTATTTTTTTTATTTTTGATGCAACAAACAATCAAGGTGGCCAGAAATTGAATAAAAGAAAAATCGTCAACGATCCGGTATATGGGTTTATCAATATCCCAAACAGCATTGTATATGATCTTATTGAGCATCCCTATTTTCAACGATTGCGCCGAATAAAGCAACTCGGTCTCACCAACCTGGTGTACCCGGGAGCTTTTCACACCCGTTTTCAGCATGCTTTAGGAGCGATGCACCTAACGACTCTTGCCATTGAAGTGCTCCGACAGAAAGGCCATGTTATTTCCGATGAAGAAGCCGAAGCTGCACTTATTGCTATTTTGTTGCATGATATTGGGCATGGCCCGTACTCACATGCGCTTGAATACTGCATTATTCCAGGTATTTCGCACGAAGAGCTTTCACTTGCCATTATGAATGAGCTCAACACTGTTTTCAATGGACGATTATCGCTTGCAATCGATCTTTTTCAAGGGAAATACCACAAAAAATTTCTCCACCAACTGGTATCGGGTCAGCTCGACATGGACCGGCTCGACTATCTTCGGCGTGACAGTTTTTTCACAGGTGTATCAGAGGGGGTCGTAAGTAGCGACAGGATAATAAAAATGCTTGAAGTGGTAGATGATGAGCTGGTTGTAGAAGCCAAAGGCATATACAGTATCGAAAAATTCCTTATTGCACGAAGGCTTATGTACTGGCAGGTATATCTCCATAAAACTGTACTTGCATCCGAACTAATGCTAACGAAATGCATCGGGAGAGCGCGCCAATTGGTGCAATCAGGAATTCATGCTGATTGCTCTGAACCACTATCCTATTTCTTAATTCTTAAACATTTTGAGATTTCCCCTGAAATGCTTGCTCATTTTACGAAAACCGACGATTATGATGTAATGTACGCGTTAAAGAAATGGACAGATCATGATGATTTTCTTCTTCAATACCTATCGTCGGGTATAATCGACCGTCATTTGTTTAAAGTAAAGCTGGAAAAAGAGCCTTTCAGTTCTGATTACATCGAGAAATTACGAAAACAGGCGGCGAAACATTTTAATATTGGTATTAACGAGGCTTCTCATCTTGTCTTTACGGACGCTGTTTCGAACAACGCTTACAGCTTTGCTGATGAAAAAATCAATATTCTTGTTCAGGGACGCCTTGTTGATGTTACTGAAGCAAGCGATATGCTTAACCATTCTGTAATGAGTAAAACAGTAAGGAAACATATACTTTGTTTTCCAACCGAAATTCAACACGTAATTAACCAACCGTAACTTTACAAAAAAACACTATATTATGGAGTTTAGCGCAAAACAATTAGCCCAAATACTGGGAGGACAGGTAGTTGGAAATCCCGATATAAAAGTCAGTAACATTTCGAAAATTGAAGAAGGAGAAGCAGGCACACTTAGTTTTCTGGCCAATCCTAAATATACTCCATTCATTTATAGTACCAAAGCAAGCATAGTTTTGGTGAACAATAGTTTTGAACCGGAAAAACCCATTTCTGCCACACTGATAAAGGTAGAAAACTCATATCTGGCCCTTGCGAAACTTCTGGAGCTCTACAATACCGAAACTTCTCAGCCGGAAGAGATACATCCCATGGCTTTTATTCATTCTGAAGCAACAATAGGTAAAAATGTTTATATCGGAGCCTTTGCCTGCATCGAAAAAGGGGTCGTTATCGGGGATGGCGCGCAAATTTACCCACATGTTTATGTAGGTAAAAACAGCAAAATTGGACAAAAAACTTGTCTTTTTTCAGGTGTTAAAATTTATCATGACATAGTAGTTGGGCAGCATTGTACCATTCATTCGGGTACTGTTGTAGGAGCCGATGGCTTTGGATTTGTTCCGCAAAGCGATTCTGAATTTATTAAAGTTAAACAAGTAGGAAATGTGATCATTGAAGATAATGTAGAAATCGGAGCAAACACCTGTATCGACAGAGCTACTATGGGTTCAACATGTATTCATAAAGGCGTTAAACTTGATAATCTTATTCAGGTAGGCCACAATGCTGAAATTGGAGATTCAACGGTTGTGGCCGCATTATCGGGGGTTTCAGGTACAGTTAAAATCGGTAAGAACTGCATGATTGGAGGTCAATCTGGTTTTGCAGGCCACATTAAAGTAGGAAACGGTGTAATGGTCGGAGCTAAAACTGGGGTTAGTCACGACGTTGAAGATTATAAAAAAATGCTTGGTGCTCCCGCCATGGAAGGGCACGAATACCACCGTTGTTTTGCTGTTTTCAGGCACTTGCCCGATATGCTTGCCCGACTCAACCAACTGGAAAAACATATAAAGGATAAAGAAAAATAATTCCCCATTTTTAAAATCGTACTAATCACGCGATACATATTTTTTTTTGCAACAGAAAAAACCGACTGCTAACTTCTATGCAATTTCTTAAGAAATCAGAACTGAGCCGGTTTCACTCATTTTAATAAACATGTGTTCGTTTATTAATCAATAATACTATATTTGCCAATTAATAAGAGCTATTATTAATGGCAGAACAAAACAGAAAACAAAAAACCGTTAATAAAACAGTTGTATTGCAGGGTCAAGGTCTGCATTCTGGAGTTGAAACAAAGCTGGTAATTAAACCCGCACAACCTGATACAGGTTATGTTTTTATTAGAACCGACATTTCACCGGAAGCAAGTGTAAAAGCTATTGCAGATAATGTTACCGACACTTCAAGAGGTACAACCATCAGTAATAATGGCACTTCTGTCAGTACGGTTGAGCATCTGCTCGCAGCAGCTTATTCTCTTGGGATTGATAATGCCATCTTTGAGCTGAACGGCCCAGAAGTGCCGATTCTCGACGGAAGTTCCCATTACTTTGTTGAGGCATTCTATAAGGCCGGCATTAAAGAACAAAATGCCTTCCAAAAAGTATTCAATTTAACGGAAACCCTCTCATTTTCCGATAAAGAAAGAGGGGTCGATATCTCAGCATACCCCGACAGTAGTTACAAAATAAAAGTTCTTGTCGACTATAATTCCGAAGTTCTTGCAAACCAGTATGCGAATCTCGACAGTCTCGAAGATTTTACAAATCAGATTAGCAAATGCAGGACATTTGTATTTATCAGCGACCTGGAGCCATTGCTTCGTCTGAATCTGATAAAAGGAGGAGATCTCGATAATGCTATTGTGATTGTGGACAGAGAGTGGACACAGGAAGAATATGACCGTCTGACAAAGCTATTCAATAAACCCAAAGTCAAAGTGCAATCATTGGGCATACTCAACAATCTTGTACTTCATTTCCCGAACGAACCTGCAAGACATAAATTGCTTGACGTTGTAGGAGACCTTGCTCTAACAGGGTTTAGGTTCAATGCCACCATTGTTGCTTCGCGACCCGGGCATTATGGAAACACTCAGATGGCAAAAATTATCAGAAATCATATTTTACAACAATCCACTATTAACGAAAAAGAAAGCCGGATTCCGGAATACAATGCGGATGTTAAACCGGTAATGGATGTAAATAAAATTAAGACGTACCTACCTCACAGATCTCCCTTCTTATTTGTTGACAAAATTATCAGCATTAGCGATACCGAGGTCGTAGGTATTAAAAACATTACGAACGGAGAATATTTTTTTCAGGGACACTTCCCCGGAGAACCTGTTATGCCCGGAGTATTGCAGATAGAAGCAATGGCACAAACGGGTGGGATACTTGTGTTGCATTCTATGCCGGACCCAGAGAATTACACTACGCTGTTTTTGAAAATCAACAATGTTAAATTTCGAAAAAAAGTAGTACCTGGGGATATCCTTATTATGAAACTTACACTGTTGGAGCCGATGCGCAGGGGAATTGCACACATGAGAGGAGAATCGTTTGTTGGCAAGGATCTTGTTGCAGAAGCCGAAATGCACGCTTTAATCGAAAAACAAAAGTAACACTATGAATCAACCTTTAGCATATGTTCATCCGGAAGCCAGAATTGCTCAAAATGTGGTAATTGAACCCTTTGTTACCATTGCAAAAGATGTGGTAATTGGTGAAGGCACATGGATTGGATCGAATGTAACCATTATGGAAGGTGCCCGTATCGGTAAAAACTGTAAAATTTTTCCAGGAGCTGTGATTTCGGCAATTCCTCAGGATTTGAAATTCCGGGGCGAGATAACCACAGTTGAAATTGGCGATAACACTTCTATCAGGGAATGTGTTACGGTAAACCGCGGAACCATTGCCAAGGGTAAAACAGTTATTGGCAGCAATTGTCTGCTTATGTGTTATTCTCATGTAGCACACGACTGCATTATTAAGGACAATGTGATTCTAGGTGCCTATGTGGCTCTCGCCGGCGAAGTAATCATCGACGAATGGGCTATTGTATCTGCCGGTAGTCTGGTTCATCAGTTTGTGAATATTGGTGCACACACCATGATACAGGGAGCAAGCAAAGTTGGCAAAGATGTCCCCCCTTATGTTAAGGCAGGCCGCGACCCCTTATCGTATGAAGGAGTTAACTCTATTGGACTGCGCCGCCGGAATTTCGATAACGAGAAAATAAATGAACTACAAAATATCTATCGTATAATTTTTGGTCGCGGTATGAACACGACGCAGTCAGTTGATTTTATCGAAGCTGAAATGACCGCATCGAAAGAAAGGGATGAAATCCTTCTTTTTATCAGAAACAGCAAACGCGGTATTATCAAAGGATATTTTGGAAATATAGAATAAAAATACGTGTTGATTCTTTGATTTCTTCGTAAGTTTTCTTTTATACCCCTATTTTTTAACAAAATTCTTTTTAATTACACTAATTTTACACAGTGTCAATTCCGCGAACTATGAAAAAATGCATTTCAATAGTATTTTTCATTTTCTGGGCGAATGTAATAATATCGCAAACGCCCGACAGCGCTGTAATAATTTGCCCTTCGCAATCAACCTCAAATGATATATTCCCCGTAGTAGTTCGCTTATATAAGAATGGTGCATTGAACTATGCCGGGCATAGCTACTCGCTTGCTGTAACCAATGCCACTGCAGAGAGCTCGATGATTGTTGTTAAAAAAGGAGTAGGAAGCCTTTGCACAAAAATAAACACAAGTGCCGACTTTCAGGTTGAAGTGCAGGGTTTCAGTACCATCAAGAATGTAAATCATACCATTAACGACCCAATTGAAATATCGGGATATATAAATTCTGATTACCAATGCATTGCAAATACATTGTATTACGTAAGCTCCGACCTGACCATTCAAGCTTCTCAAACACTCACTATTTACGAAGGAGCACAGCTGATTGTAGCTGAAAATGCAAACATAATCTGTCATGGTAAAATAATATGTGACGCAAATACCGAGAATCCCATTGTTTTTAAAAGTGATAGTGAAAATATATTCTGGGGTGGTATTACAATTACTTCTGCTCAGGACACTTCAGTATTTGAGCATGTTTTTTTTATTAAGGGCGGAGGAAACACCAATTTCATTTTCGGACATTCTGGTTCTCAGCCTGTTTTAAAAGCCGACAATGGGAACATGATTTGTAGGGATTGCTACTTCATCGACAACACGGGGAAAGCTCTGGGTGGTAATTATGCAAATATCAGTCTGAAGCAATGTCTGATCTCCAGATGCGACACCGGTGGTGAATTTTTTATGTCAAAGGTTGATATCGACAGTTGCTATGTTATGAACATTCCCGATGACGATGGGATAATTGAAGACGATGACAACGATTGTTTTTATTTTAACAATGTACATTCTTCGAATTCAGAAAGCAAGGTTTCGAATTCGTTTTTTATTACGGGTGAAGACGATGCCATCGACCATAATGGAGCAAAGCTGAGTTTGGAAAACTGCTGGATTCAGGATTTCTACCATGAAGGTATTGCTGGATCAAACGGAAATTATGTTTCGCTGCATAATTCTGTTGTGGTTGATTGCGGACAAGGGATTGAGGCTGGATACGGGTCGCCGCATGTTATGGCAAATCATTGTGTTTTTGCTCATAATGGCGTAGGTGCACGTTTCGGGGATGATTATGTTCAACCCAGTGAGGGGAAAATGATAATTAAAAACAGTATTTTTTTTGACAACACCGATAATTTGCTGAATTGGGAACCACAGACAGGCGGGCCTGTTACCGACTCGCTTGAAGTTATGTATTCCATTACAAACGACATTGATTTTGATGGTCAAAACTCATGCATCGCAGGTACTCCTCAGTTTTCGCAAGCCTATCTACTTGAAATTGGCTCTCCCGGAAGCGGAGCTGCCGACGACGGGTTGGATATGGGCCTGATAAGCAGTCTGACAATGATTGGGCAGATTATGCAACACACCAGTGTTCAATTATATCCAAACCCTGTAAATACTGTAGCTGTATTTGATTTTGATGCTCCTTACCCAGAATTTGGAGATTTATCCATTCTTAACATGGAGGGAAAGATACTGTTAAATCGCACAATTCATTTTGATACTGGTATAAATAAGATTGAGCAAAATGTCAGCTTTTTAAAACCCGGACTTTATCAACTTGTTGTTGTGACTCCCACGAAAGTGTTTTCTTCAAAATTTCTAAAGCTTGATTAAAAGAATACCATATTTTCTTTTACTGATTTCGGTGTTTTTACTCTCCCGCGAAAAAGCAGCATTTACCCAGGAGCTTAAAGAGTATTATATAAGTTGCAACCCCGATGACTTCAGAATGATTTATGAAAACTACAACGAAGAAATTTACATACCGATAAGTATTACACATAACAATGTAACACTTACAAAAGCCAGAATGCGTATTCGTGGCGATGGCACAGTAGTTTTACCCAAAAAGTCACTAAAAATTCAAATTGACTCACTTTGTTTCGATGATGGAATTCGTGTGTTTAATTTTAATGCGGAATACGAAGACAAAAGTTATTTACAACAGTATATTTGCTCGCGGATGATGCAGGAATCAGGGCTCTGGTGTTTCCGAACGGAGCATGTAAGGCTGTATCTGAACGGAGAATACCTGGGACTGTATTTGTATGTTGA
The DNA here is from genome assembly GCA_017994175.1 of Bacteroidales bacterium. Lineage (GTDB taxonomy): Bacteria > Bacteroidota > Bacteroidia > Bacteroidales > ML635J-15 > JAGOEF01. The sequence continues at coordinate 59,149 of JAGOLH010000004.1, forward strand.
AAATATGGATGAGGATTTTCTTACCCGAAACGGCTTTAACCCATCCGGCAATCTCTATAAAGCCACCGTTGATGGTGCATGCCTCAGTCGTTACGATAATGTGTTCTATCATTGGGAGAAAAAGTCGGGGAACAGCGATTACTCCGATTTACAAAAGCTTATTAACCAGCTTGATACTGTAAGTATAAGCGATTATTATTCTTTCGCATTTACAGAATTTAATTACCAAAACCTGATTAATTTTTTAGCGGTAAATCTATTAATACGCAACAACAGCACATATTACCATAATTACTATATGTTCAACGACTCTTATTCCACGCGGAAATGGCACATATTTCCATGGGATCTCGACAAGAGTTTTTTATATTACGAAGTCAATATACCCTATTATCATACATCTAGATACTGGACTCCTGACAATCCCTTTGCTGAACTTGCATTTCTGAACGATTCCACTTTGCAAGACATCCGGGAGCGTATCACCGAGTTGCATTCCACGCTTATAAACAACGAACATGTGGAGCCCTGGGTCGACAGTCTGCAATTGTTGCTTTATAATTCAGTAGAACATGACACGACCGACAACATCAACACTATTTCGGACTGGCTTTCGCAAATCAACACAGTTAAAACTGCCTTTGATTCAAGATACTATGAGCTCATGGTTCAGTTTGAGCAAATCCCCCGTTCTTTTCGCGTGGATAGAGTAAACAACAGGTATTTTACCGGTGAACCCATTGTGTTCAGGTGGACAAAATGTGAAGATCCATTAGGGAATGAGATAAAGTACAGACTATATTACGGAAAAAATATTAATCTTGTTGACGGAACGGCAAACATGATTGAAAATATCTCCGACACATTATTAATTCTAAGCGATACTATTGAGCCCGGGAAATATTATTACAAAGTGGTTGCATACACACAAAACTATCATCTTGATGGCTTTGATAACTATAATATTTTTTTTGTTGACAACGATACTTCTCAAATAATTATTAACGAAATTAATTATCACCCCGATTCAGATGTTGATCCGGGCGAGTGGGTTGAGCTTTACAATGCCTCGGCATATGACGTAAATGTTTCAAACTGGTATTTCTGCGACAACAATGATCTGCACAGGTATACATTCCCAACGGGGATGGTTATTCCTTCAGGGTCGTACTATATTCTAGCAAATGAGCCGCAGAAGTTCCTACAACTGTTCCCTGCCAGTGAGTGCAATATTGACGTTTTTAATTTCGCTCTCGACAACTCAGGGGAACTTTTGAGATTATACAATAGCTATGGCAGACTTGTGGACTTATTGGTTTACGATGACAGCATTCCCTGGCCTGAAGAAGCCGATGGAGACGGACGGGTTTTGGCACTTAATTCTCCGCTGCTGGATAACTCGTTGGGTAGAAACTGGAACGCAGTTAAGTATTACGGAACTCCTTGTAAGGAAAATCAGTCAAGCGATACAACAATTAACCCGATTCCTGTAAATACTATGCTTCGTTGCTTTCCCAATCCTTGCAGCGAAACGGCAACTATTGTGTATCACTCCTCTGCTCAAAGTAATACTTCAATTACAATTACCGATATCACCGGGAGCATTGTGTTTTGCAAAGAAGATTTCTACGAAAACGAAGGATATTACCGCTATGTTTGGGACGCAAATGTTGTTAACGATGGACTATATATTGTCTATCTCCGAGAAAATAGTCAAATAATAAGCAGTTTTAAAATGGTAAAAACTACTTTTTGAAAATCAGTATTGCGTTATTTATCAAAATGATTCCAGCCCTGAGCCTTCAGTTCTATTTCAACACCATTGCGTGCAATTAACAAAGGGCGATTATTGGCTGATGTAACATATCCGATTGCAGTTATCCCGTCGATTTTAGCAATTTTTTCAAGTTCCTTACTATCGATAGTAAAAAGCAATTCATAATCTTCACCACCATTCATTGCCGCAATGGTTGGGTCTATGTTCAGCTCACAAGCAAGAGAGGCTGTTTCGGTATCGATGGGCAATTTATCTTCGAACACTTTGCACGAAACTTTCGATTGCTTACAAATGTGAAGCAAATCGCTTGACAACCCGTCGGAAACATCAATCATAGCATGCGGATTAATGTCTGCCTTTTTAAGGTTCTCGACCACGTCTTTTCTGGCTTCAGGTTTCAATTGTCGCTGAATGCAATATGGGTATTTACCAATTTCTGGCTGAATGTGCGGGTCGGCAATAAAAATCTGCTTTTCTCTTTCGAGCAGTTGCAAACCAAGATACGATGCTCCTAGATTGCCTGAGACACAAATAACATCGTTCACCTGCGCTCCCGAACGTAAACATACTTCCTGTTTTCGTGCAGTGCCAATGGCGGTTATTGAAATCAATAATCCGGTTAGCGATGTTGTTGTATCTCCCCCTACCAAATCAACTTCATACGCATTGCAGGCAAGCCGAATGCCTTCATAAATTTCTTCAATCGCTTTAAGCGATATTTTGTTGCTCAGGGCAATTGAAACAGTAATTTGCTCCGGTTTACCGTTCATGGCAAATATATCGCTCAGGTTTACTGTTACCGCTTTATAACCTAGATGACGCAAAGGTGTGTAAATAAGGTCAAAGTGTATTCCTTCAACCAACAAGTCGGTAGTAATCAAACGAAAATAATCGCCGCAATCGATAACTGCGGCATCGTCGCCAACTCCTTTAACAGTTGAATTACAGTGTGTTATAAAATCTTTGGTAAGGTATTCGATCAGTCCAAATTCACCCAAGCTTTCAATACTTTCGACAGATTGGTTTTGTTTCATGAAAAGAATTTTTGGTAAACTATTTGCAATTGTTCTGCGCAAAAATACCATCATTTATTTAATGAATAAAATGTTTATATTTGTTATTTGCTATAAAACAGACTTATGAAACCGCCCTTTTTCTTTGTCATGCACATTTTGTCTGGAGCAATGCTTTTGTTGATGAGTGCATCAATATTGCAGGCTCAGCATATTTCGGTTTATAGCGATTACCTTGACAAAGTGTATGTTTTCGACAGCGGGAACCACAGGCAGATAGAGCATTTGCCCCTGAAATCATACAAAATAGGGAACAATGCCATGGCCTATGAGGATAATACCGGGAATTTCAAGGTTTTCTACAATAACTATCTCTTCAGTGTAAGTGCTTTTGCAACGGAATATCAGGTTACCGATAATCTGGTTGTTCTCCGAATGAATACACAGTTAAAAGTTTTCGATAATGGTCAGATAAAAAACCTGAGTTCCAACATTAGCGGTTTTGCTGCCGGTGATGATGTAATTGTATTTTTTGATGACCTGAAACATAAACTGATTGCCTATTATAACTCACAATTCTTTGAACTAGACGACGCCCTGAATCTTGATTCATTAAGCAATTTCAAGTGCGGCGAAAACACCATAGTATTTTGCGACAGTAAAAACAATTTTTACCTCTTCTACGATGAAAAGATTATACCCATTGCTAATTGTGAGCGAATTAAATCGGTAGAAGCCGGCCGTGATATTGTGGCATTTGTTGAAGAACCCATTAACAGTTTTCAAATTTATTATAACGATGAAATTATTGAATTAGAATCATTTGAGCCATTATCATACCATTGTGGCGATAATCTTTTGGCTTATGTTGATGCTGATAATTATCTGAAAGTTTTCGCAAATGGTGAACTGTTTACAATCAGTTTCGATACACCCAATTTCTATGAAGTAACCGATGAATTGGTGGTTTTTTCGGTACAGAACGACTTTAAAGTGTTTTATCGTGAGAAATCTTATACACTTGAAAATGTAGTCCCGGAGCGATTCATCGCAAATAACGACATGGTGGCTTACATCGATGTGCATGGATATTTAAAGGTGTTTCAAAATGGCGTGACCAAAACAATTTCTTACGAAAAAATTGATGATTTTGAGATATCAGGAAACTGTGTAAGATATTCGTTTGGGGTTCAATCGCAAAATATATACTGGAACGGGAATACCTACTCAAATAACTAATATTATCCGTGGCAGCGGATCACCTGACAAACGATACAATTAAAAAAGCTGCCCATATGCTGGGGTTCGATGGCTGTGGCATTTCATCGGCATTTGTTCCTGATTCTATTAAGGTAAAATACGAAAAAGCGATTTCCTTACCCGGCTATCAAGCATTGGAATATATCCGGAAGAATTTGCGGCTTCGGTTCGCTCCAGATTTGTTGGTGGAAAACGCTCTGTCGGTGATTTCTCTTTTTGCGTATTATTCTTTTATTCCTGATTCGAAAAAAAACGTACATATAGCCCGCTATGCCCACTCATCGGATTACCATCTGGTGTTAAAAAACCAAGCATATAAACTTCTGAAAAAGCTGCAAGAATACGACAACAGTGTTGAAGGCAGAGTTTTTGTTGATAGTGGCCCGGTTATGGAAAAGCATTTTGCAGTGTTGTCGGGAATTGGGTTTCAAGGGAAAAACACTTGTATTATTCATCCCCGCTTGGGTTCATTTGGATTTTTGTGCGAAATTCTGATTAACAAAAAAGTGGAATACGACACACCTGTTCCCTACTCATGCGGTGATTGTTCGTTATGTGTTGATGCGTGCCCGACCAGTGCCTTAAGAGATTACCAGCTTAATCCGGAGAAATGTATCTCATTTCATACCATCGAAAACAAGCAATCTGTTCCGGAAGAAATAAGAGCCAGGGCTCCACAGCTTTGGTTTGGCTGTGATATTTGTCAGGAAGTATGCCCGTACAACAAAATACAAATGGATTCAAGGTTTTTTATCCCTGAGAATGCTGTTCAAGACCTGAGTTACGATGAACTGGTAAATATGAATGAAGAGAACTTTAAGGAGTGTTTTAGCAAGACACCTCTAGGAAGGGCAGGGCTTAAGAAATTAAGAAATAGCGCTGGAATTAAAGATAAAGATATCTGAATACCATCACATCCTGATACAATTGTTAATTATGGTACAAAACATATCGGAACATTAGGATTGTTTCATCAATAATCATATTTTTGGATTTGTTAACCGAAAAACTTAATACTATGGTAGAATTAAACTGGTCGCAACTACCTTTCGGGTATGTAAAAACCAATATCAACGTAAGGGCGTATTTCAAAAATGGTGCATGGAGTAAGCCCGAAATAACCGATTCGGAGTTCCTGAATATTCATATGGCTGCAACTGCCCTGCACTACGGTCAGGAAGCGTTTGAAGGAATGAAAGCCTATATGGGCAAAGATGGTAAAATACGGTTGTTTCGTTGGGAAGAAAACTGGAGGCGTCTGCAGAATTCAGCAGATGGTATTCTGATGGAACCTGTACCGAAGGATTTGTTTTTCGAGATGGTAAAAACAGCAGTTTTACGGAACAAAGAATTCGTACCACCTTATGGGACAGGAGCCACATTGTATATTAGACCATTGCTCTTTGGAAGCGGTGTGCGAGTTGGTGTTAAACCGGCTGATGAATATATGTTTCTTATTTTTGTAACACCGGTTGGTCCGTATTTTAAAGAAGGCTTTAACCCGATTAAAATAGCCATTGTCCGCGACTCCGACAGGGCTGCTCCATTAGGGACAGGAACCTTTAAAGTCGGTGGGAATTATGCTGCAAGTCTTAAAGGCGGAGAACGTGTTCATAAGGCCGGTTATGGCTCGCCGATGTACCTCGATGCCAAAGAGAAAAAATACATCGATGAAATTGGTGCTGCCAATTTCTTTGGGATTAAAAACAACACATACATTACTCCCAGCAGTACTTCGATTCTGCCTTCAATAACGAACAAGAGCCTGATTCAGCTCGCAGAACATCTTGGTTATAAAACCGAGCGCCGTCCGGTTCCTGAAGAGGAACTTAACAGCTTCGAAGAAGTGGGCGCATGCGGTACTGCAGCTGTTATTTCACCTATTGGAGAAATTAATGATCTTGATTCAGGACATGTATATAAATTTTGCAAAGACGGAAAACCGGGACCGATTTCAACAAAACTATATGAGACCCTGGTAGGAATCCAGTTTGGCGATATTCCCGATCCATTTGGTTGGATAACCTATCTTGACTAGATTTTCAGTACCATATAAAATGCAACTCAAGAGTTGCATTTTAAGTTTTGTATATCTCGATGCCCAGTGAGCATGACCAGAAAACAAATTCACAAAGACCTGACCCATAAGCTCGCAGGACTGTACCCTGTGCAAGAAGCAGATGCTATTGCCTGTATTTGCCTTCAATATGCAGGTGGATTTGATACCTTGCAATACCATCTGAATATTGATAAAGCCCCTGATCACAATGAGCTCAGTACGATTGAGGCCTGCACCCGACGACTACTAGCCTACGAACCAATACAATACATCACCGGGCACACCTGGTTTTATGGGTTCAAGTTTCATGTTAATCCGGCTGTGCTGATTCCACGACAAGAAACGGAATTACTGGTTGACATTATTATAAAAGAAAATCTGACGAAACAACCGCAGCAGATTTTGGACATTGGGACGGGTTCTGGTTGTATTGCTATTAGCCTTGCAGTCCAACTAAGTGAAAGCAATGTTACAGCAATCGATATTTCGCTTGAAGCTATTGCAGTTGCAAAAATGAATGCTGAGTTAAATAAGGCCCATGTTGAGTTTAATGTTTCAGATATTCTCGATGAAAATTGCATTATTTCGCAACCCTATGATATAATTGTAAGCAATCCTCCCTATGTACTTCGATCGGAAGTAGTTCATATGCTTAATAATGTAACGGAGTATGAGCCTCACTCAGCGTTATTTGTCGATGACAATAATGCGCTTTGTTATTACGAAAGCATACTTCAAAAATCAAGGAGTTGCCTTAAGCAAAAAGGCTGTATCTATTTTGAATTTAACGAGACTAAAACACTTGAGATGAAAGCATTACTATCAAAATATCAATTTGATAATATGCAATTTTATGAAGATTTCCAAAAAAAGTGTAGATTTGTGCGCGTAATTAAAAACTAATATTATGAAATCGAAAATCTTTTTCTTTTTTGTTATAGTAATAAGCGCTGGCATGTTTTTCACATCATGCGAAACAGAAGACTCAACCGATGTAAATCAGGATCGCATTTATGCGTACTATGAGCTATTCTATAGTGCTGATCAGGATGTTACCTTTGCACGGGCATCGTTCCGTTTCGGCGGAATAACCGGAACACTACTTGAGCTTACCAGTCCGGCATATGTAAAATTCAACGACAATTACATGACTTATAAACCAGCGTTGGCCTATTATGAGGCTTCCTTTCCCGGGCTTGTTGCCGAGGGTGATTTTACATATTATGACCTTGATAGCAACATCTTTGTAAACCATGCGGTAATGCATGCCATCGACCTTGAAGAAACGCTCGATACTATTGTTAGAGGTCATGTATATGAGCTTAGTTTTACTGGAGACTCGTTGCGCTGGAATGAGATAGCAACGGCATTTATTAACAGTTCGCTTGGCACTGATTTGCAAACTTTCCTACAATCTGAATTGTTGTCGAAAAGCATTATAATGCCCTCCGAAAGAACGCTCTCAATGACTCAGGGGGTAAATACTGTATATGTAAAGCGTAACTACACCAATCAAGTTGAAGAAGCAACCACTGTAGGAGCCGAAATCCATTCCATATGGCAATCGCATTCTCGTCAGGTGTATGTTGATGTTGAATAGTAAGGATCTATTCCACCAGCAACTTTTCTGAAAAAACGACTTTACCATCAGAATTTTTCATCTCAATTATATACATACCTTTGGAATATTGTGAGATATTCAGCAGGGTACCTGACTGAATAATTCTGTATTCAAGTTGCCTTCCAACAAGATCGAAAATCTTCAGATATAAGCTTTCCATAGCATCATCCCAGGTTATTAAAAACTCCTCGTGAGCAGGATTCGGGAAAAGCTTAACAGAGATTTCAAGCTCGTTCGTAAGCTTTTCGTAAGTGACAGGCTCTGTGCGACCCTGTCTTGTGTTATCGCCTTTGTAACAACCAACGGTATACCAAGGGTCAAAATATGGAAAAAATCCCAAATTTTCAATTGAGGTCATTTCAATAACATTGATATATGTAGAGTCGGAGCAACCCATTATAACCATATCAAGCATACCATCTCCATTTACATCACCCAGATTAATACCGTTCATAAAAGTCTTTCCCCTAACTTTTACCGGTAATCCATTTAACTCTGTAAATACCGGACCATTACAATTATATATGTGAAGAAATCCATTCTCATTTTCGTCAAAACAGTTTGATCCGGTAAAAAGGAAATTACTATAACCGTTATAACTCATGAAACCCTCCAATCCGTCGTATCGAACTACATTAATTTCCGGGAATTCGGCTTGCTGAACCGAATTGCACATATTAAAAATACATGAATCGCCATTTTCGTAATCTCCCAAAGGCTGGCTTACCAATTCATACCACATTGTATTTTGTCCCCCAAAAGCCATCGGAGTCGAATAAGTCCACATCATATCGTCGGTATTCCAATGCAGCATCGATACTTCGGCAGAAGTATAAATAATTTTATAGTATCCGGGGTTGTCGCCATGGTTGGCTCCGATAATTTCGACAGGATAATAATCTTCAAAAGGCGCAGAACGGTAATCAACAATAATAGGTGACTGATAGCTGAATTTCATTCCGGGCAGTGACCATGGGAAAGGGTCAATATTGTTGCCCTGCAAATCGAAAAGGTACAAAGAATCGGTGCTGCATACAAGGATATCGGGGTTGCCATCCAAATTCACATCGGCAACACTTGGAGTAACGGCAGGGCGGTGAGGCAGATTCTTTGGCCAGTCTTCCGAAAAATTACTGCCATCGTGATTATATATGTGAACCCTGTTTCGCTGAGCCGCAGGTTGAGAAGTATTAAACTCACAGGCTATTATTTCCATAGTCTGGTCACCATCAAGGTCAACCAAAACAGGAGCACAAATATACCAGCACGATGCTACACTCTGTGGCCATCCAGTCTTGATATTACCCTGATTATCAAACACATAAACATGCCCATTATATGGCACTCCACCGGTTACAATCACAATATCCATTTCGCCATCATTATCAATGTCGGCAGTTGAAGCCGGGTAAATCGCGGTGCCGTCGAGTTTTACGGACCATAAACGAGAGCCATCGCCATGTAGCACATAAAGCGAATCGTTGATACCGGCTATAATTTCATGCCCCGGAACATCATCAAGATATTCAAGTGTTAATCCCCTGAAATTCTGAAAAGAAGGATTCCTGACAAACCCTTTTGGCCACCCAGATAACTGGGGCAAAGTGTCACCCGATTTAGAAAGATTATCGAGGTATGGCACTTCAAAATTATCTATTATACCCATATCATTCATATATGATTGGTACACCTGTGCCATTGAGCTAAGGCAAAGAAGCAGCATTACTTGTATTCCCAGAAAGCTTTTCATTTTATAAAACTTTACATGATAAAATAGTGAGGACAAAGCAAATTTAGAAAAAAACAGAGCTATCTGAAGCCTAAAAGAACGTTTTTTATTGTTTTCTTCTTTAATTTGTAAATCAATTTTTTGAATTGGCACCATGATTTCCGACCTAATTATATTAATTGTTTGCCTGACCGGCTATGCCTATGCATTCCGGGTTCAACAGAAAAACAGGCATTTACTTGCATTATCAATGCTTGTGCTGCTCGGGATGATTCTGCGCACTTACCTCAGTCTTGATTTGTTTCTCCACCCCTGGGACGAGCGTTATCATGCACTCGTTGCAAAAAACATGCTTCAAAGCCCCTTCAGTCCGATGTTATATAACGACCCCATTATGCCATTCGATTACCGCGACTGGAGCGCAAACCATATATGGTTGCATAAACAACCTCTTCCTCTTTGGTTAATGTCGGTTGGAGTTTGGCTGTTCGGGAACACAGAATTTGCAATTAGGGTTCCGTCAATTCTGTTTTCTGGTGTTGGCATTGCATTTATGTACTTGCTTGCAAGGGAACTTTATGATAAGAAAGTAGCTTTTTTATCGGCTTTTTTATTTTCGATACATGGTCTGATTCTCGAAATCACAGCTGGGAGAGTTGCTACCGATCATGTGGATCTGTTTTTTCTGGTTTTTGTTCTGGCTGCAGTCTATTTTTCGGTGAAATCTTATAAAACCGGAAAACTTTCGTACAGTATTTTTTGTGGATTTTCTATAGGTTTGGCCATATTATGCAAATGGCTTCCTGCACTGATTGTATTCGGAATATGGGGTATTTTGGTTTTCAAAAAATGGCCGTTTTGGAAAATGCTCGGGCACTTGTCGGTTATGCTATTAATTACAACTGTTGTAGCACTGCCATGGCAGATATACATACACTTGCGCTACCCGGCTGAGGCATTATGGGAAAATGGCTTCAATGTAAAACATATAACCGAAGTGCTCGATGGCAACGGTGGCCCGTTATATTATCATTTCGACAAACTACGAATGATATACGGAGAGTTGATTTACCTGCCTATATTATGGCTCACCTATAAAATTATTCGACGTAAAAGAAACCGGACAGATATCGCAGTTTTTCTGTGGTTCTTAATTCCGTTTGTGTTTTTTTCGATTCCTAAAACAAAAATGCAGGCATATACATTGTTTGCGGCTCCGGCAATTTTTCTGATTCAGTCCTTGTTTATGGTTTACCTGTTTCGCTATCGCAAGGTGCTCAAACCCAAAATCCTGACTTACACAATGTTGTTTCTGCTCATGGCTTTGCCTGTTCGTTACAGCGCTGAAAGAATGAAATTCTTTACAGCCTATGAACGACAACCCCAATGGGCTTCAGACATAAAAGCAATTAGGGATTCTATTCCGAAAAATACGGGTAAGTTGTTGATATTCAACGCTTCTCATCCAATAGAAACCATGTTTTATATCGATTGTATTGCCTATGATTTTGTACCCGACAGCACACGGATTAACGACATCAAGGCTCAGGGTTACACAGTGAAAATACTGAATTAATGCAACAGTGCTTTTAGCAGATGCGATCCGGTGCGGCTCGATTTCACGCTTAAACCGTTTTTCATTTTAATAATGTGGGTTTCTTTTGTATATGGTTCAATGCTATCGATGTAGCTTAACGAAATAATAAACGATCTGTGAACTCGCAAAAACTCCTTTTCAGGGAGTTTTGCTTCATAAAACTTAAGTGACTCATTTTTAATAAATTGTTCATCACCAGTATGAATAATCACGTAATCGTCGGCAGCTTCGATGCACACAATCTGATGTAAAGAAAGAATTTTGATTTTATTTCCTGACTTCACAACAATCCTGTCTATATAACTCAGTTCGTTTTTATAAGAATCAACCAGTGTATTAAACTGTAAATTATCGGGTTTTGCAGCGGCTATTCTCACCCTAATTTTAATAAGAGCCTCACTAAACCTGTTCGGAGTAAATGGTTTAAGTAAATAATCGACGGCATTACATTCAAAAGCTTTAATAGCATATTGATCGTATGCAGTAACAAAAAGTATAATTGGCTTTTCATCCAAAAGCTCGAGCATTTCGAAGCCGGTAAGTTTCGGCATTTGTATATCCAGAAAAACCACAATGGGCTTCAGGTCTTGTATCATCTTAAACCCATCGAAACCATTTGAAGCTTCGCCAATAACATAAAAATCTTTGTGGTCGTTCAGAAATTCTTTAATAATGCTACGTGCAGGGGTCTCATCATCAATAATTATACATGGTATCATGGTGCTATGTTTTTAGGAATATGAATTTCAACAACAAACTTATCGGGCTTTCTGATAATGGTAACCAGATTGGGATGGCCATAAGTGATTTCGAGTCTTTGCATTACGTTTTTAAGGCCAATCCCCTCCCCTTTTCTTGGAATGGACTCCTCGTCGTAATTGTTTTCAATAATTAACTTAACAAAATCATCATGATCGGACAGATGTGTTGCAATGGTAACAGGAGTCCTGCTTTCGTAAACTCCATGTTTAACGGCATTTTCGTACAAAGGTTGCAATATCATTGAAGGAACAAGCAGGTGTGAGATACTGCGATCAATATTTTCCACAATCAGTAGTTTTTCTCCAAATCGAACCTGCTCAATTTCAAGATATTTCCGGCAATGGATCAATTCGTCGTCGATGCTGGATAGTTTTGATTGATTTTTAAGACTATATCTGAAATAATCGGATAATACAGAAAGCATTTCGCGGGCTTTAGTGCTGTCGGTGCTTACCAGATACGAAATTGAGTTTAAACTATTGAATAAGAAATGTGGGTTTATTTGCGACTTCAATGTTTGAAGTTGTGCTTCCTTAAGTTCGTTCTCCAGTTGCAGTAAATCGGTTTTTGCCTGCCGGTTTACTTCCGACGTCCTCATCAAATAATAAATCAGAGCCATAACCACATAATAGAAAAGTCCTTGCAGGAACTTAAACTGAAGCCAAGCAGGAGAGTCTAATGTTTCTAAACCCAGAATCGAATAAATCAGGTTTAGCGCCAGTGCCGAAATAAGCAACCAAAGGCCTACAAAAATTAAAGCTGAAAAAAAGTGATTCAGCACAATGTACCCAAATCGCTTATCTAAACCGGCGTAATAGGTAACATAGTAAATTGCGAACCCAAATACGGCAAATAATGTATTAAATATTACCGCATCGATTACCGACTCAGTGACACCCACATTATTTACTGCAAACATAAAAAGAAAGTTGGCTACTGTAAGTAACAGCCAACTTGCTATATATGTCCACAAATACTTTCGATATTTCAGTAGTGGGTGATTCATTTATGAATATTTCACTTCTCCCCCGCCCATTACTGCACTTCCTCTTATAAACAAGCGACGACTCCTGTCGATTAATTCAGTATTAACGAACTTTCGTTCATCTTTGAAACCGCCAAGTACACCATCCACTTCAACAATTACATCCCAATGTTTGGGAACAATTATGTTAATACCTCCCAATACTGCTGAAATATTCAGGATGTGATTGCCTTCTGCCATTTCGGCCTGTTCCATATTCAATTCGCAGCCTCCAAGAACGGCTGAAATGTTTCCACCCTGAAAGTTTTTTGAAGTTATTATGCTGTTATCGCCACTCAGCAGAATTTTTTTTTCAATAAAGTCCTGCGAACTTATTTCTGTGTTTTCGTTCATACGTTTTCTGTGCCGGTCGATATTAAATTTTTTAAAAATAATTATTAATCCCACAAAAACCAGCACAACTGGCCAGAATATATGTTGCGTTTCAATGGGAAGTTTTACTATTTCGGCATACAGAAAAAATCCCCCGGTTGCAATAAGCATAAGGTGGAATGCAATTGCTCTAAATCCCGATAAGCCCCAGATTCCAAGTGCAATAAGAAGAGACTGCCAACTAAAAATGTACTGCATCAATTCATGTTTAATCAAGCCCGTGCGGTCCAGAATCAGAAGCACACCAGCAGCAACCAACAACAATCCGAAAGTAACTTTTTTAATACCTGAGCACGATTTTTTATTTTGTGAACAGGTAAACCGATATTCTTTTTTTATTTCCATGACAATTTGCTTTTAAATTTGAGTCAAAACTACAGCGGCAATCCCCCTTTTAAAAACCGGATACGGCAAATTACGATTCTCATCGGTAAATAACGAATCTTGGTACCTAGTGCACCGAAATTCCCAAGCTTTCATATATCCCTTCCAACAACTTTTCCGGTGGCATATTAGAATTATACGCATCCTGCACCTGGACAAGGCTTGTGTTCAATTTCTGAATAAACTGATCGTTCCTCACCAAACCTGTTGCCCGAATCAACTGATCAAGCAATATCATATGATTCACCATTAACTCATCGTTACGTTGTAACGGAAGCTGAATTCCAATGCGGTAAGTTTCGAGCCAAAGTCCAGCAGCAATTATAACCGAAATTCCATACAATTCATTTTCCTCCAGATAGTCTGACGTGTTTTTTACAACACTATCAGCAATAGCAAAAAGCTGCTCTTTACTGGTAAGGGTTGCTTCAGACCTGACAATAACATCGTTAAATAACTCTTCGGGTATCGAAAGCCTTGCAGCGCATGATTTCATTTCTTCAAGGTAATCCATGCAAAGCTGTACTTGTTCGTAATGTCGTACATATCCGATATCGGCAATATATACCCCTAATAAAAAACAAGTTTGCTTAATGCCCAATTCCTCATTTTGTGTTGATATACCAACAACGACATCTTTATTAAAAGATCTACCTGATACTGAAAGAGGCTTTATGAACGAGTCATACTCCGGTATAAGTGAAAAAATGCTATCGGGACAAATAGCTGTATCGCTAGAGTTTTCTGTTTCAGCAAATGCATCTTTCAGGTCGTTATAGTTAACTGTATTTCCGCAGCATATAATGAAAAATGTAGTAATAACAATAGCTCCAAACTGCAAATAAGTTCTTGCAGAAAGACCAGTCCTCAATTGGGGAGATCTAAATTTTAAAAAGCTATTCTTCAATGGGCAAACATTCTATTTACAAATTATATCGATTTCGTCAGCAAAAAGCCACGACTTACCTCCGGCACCCAAATGCCATTCAGGTAATTGGCCATAGTACTTAGCAAAAACCTTAATATATCGTGTTTTTTGGTTTTCAGGAGTATAGGTAAAGTTAAAAATTTGCTGATTATAATCCGTATCGGGTATATTATGGGTAATTTTACTCATCTTCACAAAGTTTGTCCCATCAACCGAGAAATAGTATTCAACATACAAAGGAAGTAAAATCCATGACCTCAATTCCTGAATAAAGCAGGTTTCTATTGTTTTCACAGGTTTAATCTCTCCAAGGTCGACAACAACTTCGAAATCCTGCCCCTGATAGCCCTGCCATGTGCCGGAACGAAAATCTTTGTTACCCTTAATTCTGTCGATAAGAGCATCATCACCTCCTGCACTATATTGCGTATCGTAAGTACTATTTAGTTTTATCTTCCGATTACCTTCAATTTTAATATATTTCGCTTCAATGGTTTTGGAGCTCCTCATTCCGCTTTTTTTAGCATAGGTTTGCAGCACAGTGTTTTCGCTAATTGTGAAAGGTTTTGTGTAAACAAGAAATCGCTTTGTAGAATCGCATCTGAAATATATCATTGCACCTTCAACGGGGCAACTTAATTGAATTTGAATTGAATCATAAAATGTCAGTCTTGAGGCATCGGTGTAAGGAACCGGAGTTACCAAATGCTCCTGAACGACTGAATGATATATTGTTTCAGGGGTTTTCCCAACAGTATTACCAGGCTTATCGCTCATATAAAATTCAAGTTTACCTCCTTTCATAATGGTTTTATGTAAAAGGTATGAATATTTGTAATCTCTGCCATTCAGCTCAATACGATCGATGTACATATTCTTTGCACTATTGTTATGGGCAATTATGGTGAAGTTTTTTCCGTTTTCAAGCTGAATAACAACCGTATCGAAAATTGGACTTCCAAAATCGTATACACCGTTTGCCGGATTTACAGGATAAAAGCCCATTGCACTGAATACATACCAAGCCGACATTTGCCCACAGTCTTCGTTTCCGCAATTACCCGACGGCGTGGAATTGTACATTTCATTCATAATGCGGCGTACCATTTTTTGAGTTTTCTCCGGTTTGCAGCAATAGTTGTAGAGATATGCAATATGATGACTGGGTTCATTTCCGTGGGCATATTGTCCGATAAGTCCGGTAATATCAGCCTGTGTGCGACCCGCTGTTTTACTGTCTGCCGAAAACAGTTCATCAAGTTTGGCTTCGAACATTTCTTTACCTCCCATCATCGCGATTAAACCCAAAATATCGTGTGGTACATAAAAACTGTATTGCCATGCATTGGCTTCGGTATAATTGCAGTCAACTTCCTTGGGGTCAAAAGGGGTTTTCCAGCTTCCGTTCTGTTTAGGTCTCATAAAACCGGTTTCAGTATCGAAAATATGTTTGTATGCCTGACTGCGCACAAGGTAATTTTTGAAAACTTCTTCATTACCCGTCATTTTCGCAAATCTAGCAATACACCAATCATCGAAACCGTATTCGAGTGTTTTCGAAACAGATTCATGCTCCGACTCTATGGGTAAGAATCCATATTTCATGTAGTCGTGCTTTCCCAGTTCATCAGCTTCAGCACGCTGCAACATCGCCTTAAGTGCCAGATGTGTATCGAAATCTGTTATGCCTTTGCTATATGCGTCAACAATGGGTGGAACTGCATGATATCCAATCATACACCCTGTTTCATTTGCCGAAAGCTCCCACATAGGAAGCTGACCGCCATAGGTAAATTGTGCCAGAAATGTTTTAATAAAATCGAGTGTACGTTTTTGTTGCACTATGGTAAAAAGCGGATGAATAGCCCTGTAAGTGTCCCATAACGAAAACACAGTATAATTTGTAAATTCTGTCGCTTTGTGCACCTGCAGGTCAGTGCCCCTGAACTGTCCATCAACATCCTGAGCCAGGCTTGGGTGAATAAAACTGTGATAAAGCGCAGTGTAAAAAACTTTCCGCTGCTCATCGCTGCCTCCTTTTACAATAATTTTACTGAGTTCAGCATTCCACAATTCTTCTGCATTATGCTTAACCGAGTCGAAATCCCAGTCAGGCAATTCTGCTTCCATATTTTTAATAGCACCATCAGTACTTACTGTCGATAAGGCTGTTTTTATCATCAGATCATTCACCGAACTGTCAGCAACTTCAAAAACATAAACAGTCGCCTGTGAGTTAAAAGCGTCAGGAATAGGTTCTAATTTAGCCGGCATATTCTCATTGTTTTTATCAGGCAGTAAACCGCCACGATAGTCGACAATTTCTACCGGTGAAGAAAAATCGATTACGAAATACACATACTGATCATCGGCCCACTCTTTCGACCTACGGAGACCAACGTACCGCGTATCACTGATTTTTTTCAAACTGGTTTCAATCAGTTTATCGCGGTGTTCAAGGTCGAGTATAACAAAATGCTTTCCCATACTGCGATAATGATACTTATGAAAGCCTACTCTTTGGGTAACAGTCATTTCTGCATCTACACCCGGTGTTTCGAGAAAAACGGAATAATACCCGGGCGACGCTTTTTCAGTTGCGTGTGAGAACTTGGATGTATAAGATCTGCCCATGGTATTCCCTGTAGCTTCGGCTACATTCCACATTGAGTAAAAACCCGACATAGGCACAATGAGAATATCGCCATAATCAGAACAACCTGTACCACTAAGATGCGTGTGCGAAAACCCGTACATTACCGAATCGGAGTAATGATACCCGCCACATCCATCCCAACCGCTTAACCGTGTGTCGGGACTAAGCTGTACCATTCCAAAGGGAATTACTGCTCCCGGAAAAGTATGCCCGTGGGCATCGGTTCCCACCATTGGGTTCACCATTTCAGAAAGTGGGAGTGTTTGGAATTTGTTGATTTTATTAAAAAAGGGTATGGTTATCAGTAATGCTGACATACCAATAGCCAGAATAATGAAAATAATAGTTCGATTCATATTTTTTTTAGTAAAAATAACCTATGTGATTCAACAATCAAAATGAAAATTTTTCTTTTCCAAGATTATTACAGCACTAGTAAAATTGTTTTGAATTCATGAATTCAAAACATCGTGCAATACGGGAATAGTTTTCAGGGAACCAAAATTATTCACATGAATGGCATAATAGTCTGCAATTTTTTGAACCAGATATTCCCGGGTTGATTTTGGCATTTTTACCGCTTGATAATTTCTATGATCAGCCTGCATCAATAGCCATAGAATAACTGTCGCATCTTTGTTCACCGTATCTGTCTCGGTGGTAAAGACCGGCATAAACACTCCTTCTCTGATGTTGAAATAAGGTGTTTGAGATGAGAAATTATCACCTGGTTTAAAACCCAGATAGGGTAGTAAACGAAGTAAGAAGAATAATGGCAAATTTGCAACCTGGGTATTTTCATCATCGAGATGGATGAGAATCTGGCGCAGAAACAAAAACAAATCAGGTTGAGGCCCTTCTTCTCTTAGGGTTTTGGATAGAATTTCACACATAAACATAACCACGGCATTTTTCTCGATTCGTGAATATATCTGCTGAAAAGGGAAATCAACCCGCACCTCTTTAAGGCTATGCAACGACTGCGATTCTTTAAAATTAAACTCACAGTTCAATACGGTCATTGGTTGAAAAAGGGCCGCTTTTACCTTTGATTTTGGGTTTCTCACACCCCGTACGATAACAGATTGCCGCCCTAATGCTTCGGTAAAAAGGTGAACAACAAAACTGCTTTCCCCGTAAGGGATTTTCTTTAATACAATGGCCCGGGTCTTAACAATCATCTTTTTTTATTATTCCGCTTTGCTACTTCTCAATGTCCAAAATAACAGCTTCTTCGTAAACCCATTCTAAAAAACAGTCGATTCGCATACTCGCCTTATGCAAATAAATCATTGCTTACTACCGTATTGATAATGCCCGATAATTGTCCAACTGAACAAGCAGTCTTCAAGAACCTGACCTTCTCCAATATTATGTATCATCATGTATCTTAGCCCGTCTGCTGATTTTCGGTTCGAAACAATACCAATATGTGTACTCCAGCTGTTTAATCTCCAACAGACAATATCGCCGGGTTTATAATCGATTGAATTTTCGGTATTTTTCTTTACCGAGCCATATCGTTCAAAAAACACCATCAGGTTCGGAACACGTCTGTGATCAATATTGCTGTCGGGCTTGCTTAATCCCCAATATTTGGGATATAGATTAAAATTTGACTGCATGTCTTCGTGTACCAGTTTTTGCAAATCAATTCCAAATTTTCTGTATGCTCGCACTATTAAATCGGTGCATACTCCAATATTTGACGGAACATCACCGTTAGGGTAAGGGATTTGCATATACTTAGGATCGTAACGAACTTTTTGTTGGGTCAAAACGTAGGCAGAGTCAGCCAGTCGGTTATAAAAATCAGATTGTGCGGAAAGCGTGTTTGCCGTCAGCAATAATGTCAGAGCAAATAAGAGCAGGTTTCTTATCATTCGTAAGCCCTTAATTCATGAATAATATTTTTGTAATATTCTTTTTTGATCCGTCTTCGTTTGATGAAAAAACAAGGTAAACTCCAGAGCACACACGATTTCCGTTAATATCGTTGCCGTCCCAAACAGCCTGACCTCCCAGAGATCGCATTTCGGTAACAAGGTTTCCCGAAATATCGGTAATTTTAACGTAAGAACCGGCAATCAAACCGTGAATAGTGATTGTTCCCGTATAACCAGGTGGAACTGGGTTCGGGAACGAATATACTTCAGTAAAATCGTTATCCCCTTCGGTGGCTTCTCCCCTAAAAGAAATAAGACCGCGTTCTGTACCGAAAAACACCTCTCCGCTGCTTGGGTTAATTGTGATACAGTACACATTATTCGATAACAGTGGGCTATTATCTGTACTGAAATGGTATTTCTGAGAGATACCATCGCTGCTCGTAAGAAACACCCCTCCATTCTGTGTGCCGAACCATTTCCGGTTTGCTCCATCCACTGCAATTGCCGTAACCGTTTCTGCTCCAAGCAGAATATCAGCATCATCGGTACCATCGTTTCGCGGAATCTTAACCTGCTGTCCGTAAAAAACCGACTGGTCGAAAACATCATCCGGATTGTAGTACACTACAACACCTGCATTTGTTCCTACCCAAACTGCTCCATTTTTATCCTCCGCTATTGAAAACACTTCGTTGCTTATAACCTGCCCGTATTCATCAACAATACTAAGTTTGCGATATTCATCATCACTTTTATCGGCAGGTGTCCCGTGATCGTCAAATACAAAAAGGCCTCCTCCACGGGGAAGTACAATCCATTTTTTCCCTGTTTGGGTAATAATTATCTGCCGTACATTA
Organism: Bacteroidales bacterium; assembly: GCA_017994175.1. Taxonomy (GTDB): domain Bacteria; phylum Bacteroidota; class Bacteroidia; order Bacteroidales; family ML635J-15; genus JAGOEF01. Next base: position 79,098 of record JAGOLH010000004.1, read on the forward strand.
AGTGCGTTAATTTCGGCACTGTAATCAACAGTATGCCATGTACCATCGGCCATTTTTACCACCACAGGCATTTCGTTGTCGGAGCATGTTATCCAAAGGTTGTTTTCGGAATCGAATGCCAGCCCCCCGACCCTGATCAGGTCGTTTCCGGGGATGGTCTCAATTGGACTATTCGTTTCATCAAAAATATTTGATAGTGCAAAATTATTGAATTCCAGCAGTCCTTTCGTCCACGACCCTGCATACACTTGAGTTGGGTTCGCCGGATTAACAGCAACACTAACAAGGTCGGTAACCGGTTGCATTTCAGGTTCATTAACGTAATATCTTGTGTCCCACTGATCGGAAAAACGATACAGCATACTATATCGATATGTGGGTGTGAGCGACAAGTTAAAACCTCCCGCAACACCATACACTTCGTTTCCCGCAGAAGCCATATCGAAGAAAACATAGTTTAAGGGTCCGTTAATCGATTTCTTTTCGAAAGTCCAGAGGTTACGACTCCTTACCAGTCCATACAAACGGTCGGCAATCCAAAGCGTGTTTTCCTTGCCGATAATTGCATAGTTCGGATATAGGGATCCGTTTTCGAAATTATAGGACCATACATGATGATAATTCTCAAGACCTTCGTTGTACATCCTGATATAATAGTCGCTTGTAACAACCAGTTTATTGCCATTTGACGTAATTGAGTTGGTAGCTTTTACTACTGTGTCGAGATACGACCAGCTCCCATTATCAAAAACCAACAACGTATCGGAATTGGCTTCTTCCTGGTTGTCGAAGTTTACAATCAGCTTCCCACCAAACCACTCCAGACAATTAAAACTCATCCCCGCCACCCAGGCAAACCGGTCAATTGCATACATATCAGTAATTACTTGCCAGTTGGAAAAATCGACAAGATTGCTAGTAAATGCCCCCTTATAAATACCCTGGACCGTTGCTGCATACAGATTATCGCCATCAGTGGCAATTTCGTTCACATAAACGAAACCACCATTATCGCCAATATAATATGTATCTTTAATTTCAAGTTTTACCATATCGAAAACAACAATACCAAACCCGCACGACAGGTATGCATAGTCGTCAATAAACAAAATACTATTGATCGCTTTTGAATATGTAAGTGGTTTTCGCTTAATATCAGGAACATTTATAATTCTATTGTTATTTATAATGTCAATATTTCCATTACTATAACCTATAAACACAAGGTCATGGGTACTATCGTACGCTACCGAAAGCATCCCTGCGTCGGAAAGTCCTGTAATTTTCGAGAGTTTCTCTATTTCGCCGGAGTTTTTATCGTAGCTATACATTCCTACATTAGTAACAACAAAGACCTTACTATCGGTTTCGGCAAGCATTTTCCCGTAATTGTAAGGTAAATGGTCTCTCCACTGCCCAACTGCTACCTGTCCGACCGCCAGCATTGAAATAATGAGCAACGGTATAATCGAAAAGTATTTTTGAATAGTATTCATATTAATTGCAACAATTATCACATTAAACTTTAAAACTTACTCCTGTATTGGATTCTTCAGCCCTGCTTTCATCATACAATACTAATAAAAATTATAACTGAAATGACAGCGAATTATTATATTGATCAAAATGTGGAGAGGAATCCGATTAGTTTTTCAAATGCTAAAGCCCTGTGGCTGATTTTGTTTTTCGTTTGGGGCGACATTTCGGCAAAGCTATGAGTGTATCCGTCTGGCACAAAAACAGGATCATAACCAAAGCCTTTTTCTCCCTTCAATGTGTGAATTATGCTTCCGTTCACCGTGCCTTCAAAAAGCAAAATTTTACCCTGTAAACTCAGAGCTATTACCGTTCGGAACCGAGCTTTCCGATTCGTAACTCCCTGCATTTGTAAAAGTAATTTCTCAATATTATCAGCAGGATTTTTCTGATTACCGGCATATCGGGCTGAGAAAACGCCCGGTTGCATGTTTAGGGCTTCTACTTCAAGGCCTGTGTCGTCGGCAAAGCAATCGTAATGGTATTTATCAGAAACATATTTCGCTTTTTGCACAGCATTCTCACTTAGGGTAGAACCGGTTTCAGGAATATCTTCAAAGCATTGAATATCGGCAAGGCTTTTAATGATTATGTGAGGGGGCAGCATTTCGCTAACCTCTCTGAGTTTGTGAGGATTGTTTGTGGCAAATATCAGCTCCATTGTCAATACGAAAATTTGACGTTATGAATAATTTGCCTTATCGCTGGAGGGAAATATTCGCCGACAACAATATCTTTATCGTAAAGATAAAATGGTATATCAACAGAAGCATAGCTTCCATGAACCAAAGTCCCTGTTCTGTCAAAAATACTGAAATGTACCTTAAGTGTTCTGGTAAAATCGGATCTTCCCGAAGCATACGGGTCGCTATAATTTCCTTTAATTTCGAACTGGTTTATAAACAAAAAATAATCGATATCGCGCCTTTCGGCCAGTGTTCTCAAAAAAGTGGTGTCGTTGAATACAATGTGAAAAAACTTATTTTCGGTACCCTGCGTATAATTTACTAATTCACCATTCTGTTTTTTTGTACCATAAAAATTTTCATCTGATTGTTGTTTTTCCTTTTTGGGAAATATTTTTCTGAATAAGGATAGCTCTTTCTCCTCTTCAGGGGCGTTCTGCATTTTATTACGCATCTCGTAACTGATGATGGTATATAGTCCATCCAAATCGTCTCTGGCTTCTTTTGTATTATCGGAATATAAATCGACTGTATAGCACGAATCGGCGAAGGCCATATGAATCTGCTTGTTCCATTCGCGACGGAAATATGTCATCAGCTGATCATGCGTCATATTATATTTCTGCGCCATTTCTGGAGTGGCATCATTATAATATATAATGGGGTCGAATGGCACGATAAGCATTCTTACATCATGCACAGGGCCTGTCCGGAAATCGAGTTCCAGCTGGGCAAAAAGTGTTGAAGGGAAAAGTGCAAAACACAGTATTATCCACTTACGAATCATAGTTATCGGAATAAATTTACAATATCGTTACCAAGTAAAAATACCATTAGTACCAAGAGTATTGCCAAGCCAATATATTGTACAATTTCAATAAACCTGTCAGAAAATTTTCGCCGAGTTACAGCTTCAATTACCAGAAATAATGCATGGCCTCCATCTAAAGCAGGTATTGGCAGGATATTTAAAAAAGCAAGTACCATTGAAAGCAAACCGGTAATATACCAAAACCGAGCCCAATTCCATTCAGCTCCATACACTTTGGCGATTCCAATCGGGCCGGCAATATCTTTTGGTTTTTCCACACCGGTAAATATCATTTTATACCCTTTTATATTGGAATATATGGCCTCGAAAGCATCGGAATAAGCATATTTGAATGCAGTAAATACAGTATATTTTTTTGTTTGATATTCTGGCATTCTGGCATAAACACCTATTTTACCCATCGAATCAACGGGAATGCATAGAAACATTGAGCTACCAGCCCTATCTATTTCAAAATCAAGGGTATCGCCCCTGTGTTTAAACAATATCTCTTTAAAATTACCATATGAGCTTACCGGAATATTATCAAGTGAAACAAGTTTATCTCCATTTCTAAGACCGGCTTTCCATGCATTTAAAGTATCGTTTACACTATCGATATTCAAAGGGAAATTATCGAAACCAATGAAGGGATTTCCTCTGCTGATATATTTATATAATGTATCGGGAACGTCAACAACAACGAAATCATTATTTCGCTTCACGGTAATTTCGCCTCCGAAATAAAAACGTGTAGAGAGTATATCCTCGGCACGTTCAACTTCTTTTCCATTGATAGCAACAATATGATCCCCTGTTTTAAAACCAATGAATCGGGCTTGCTCATACGCAAAAATTCCGTCCTTCACATTTTCGGCAGGGAGATATTCCTTCGTAAAAACCAAGTGCGACATGGTAAAAATCAGAATGCCCAGAATAACATTCATAATAACACCTGCGAGCATTACAATCAATCGCTGCCATGCTGGTTTTGACCGGAATTCCCAGGGTTGGGGAGGTTGTTTCATCTGCTCTTTGTCGAGCGACTCATCTATCATTCCGGCTATTTTGCAATATCCGCCAAAAGGCAGCCACCCAATACCAAATTCGGTATCACCGATTTTCTTACTCCAAATCTTAAACCCTGCGTCGAAAAAAATAAAAAATTTATCTACCCGTATTTTAAAAATCCTCGCAGCAATATAATGTCCGAATTCGTGCACCAGAACCAGTATTGCAAGCCCTAAAATCAACTGGGCAGCCATTATTATTCCATTCATAACTTGTTTTTATTAATTAATTCATTTGCAATAATGCGCGCAGTCTTATCGGTTTCGATGTAATCAGTTAAATCGGGGCTGCTTATAAAATAGGTTTGTTCCAAAGTTTTTTCAATAATATCTGACATTTGCAAAAAGCCGGTTTTACGTTGCAGAAACGCTTGTACAGCAACTTCGTTGGCAGCATTCATAGCACATGGGACATTCCCACCTTTTCTCAATGCCTCGTAGGCAATTGCCAAGTTGCGAAATACCACCAGGTCAGGTTTTTCAAAAGTCAGGTTAAGTGAGCTGTCGAAGTTGATGCGCCCAAATGATGAGGGAACTCTTTCGGGAAATGCAAAAGCATAGTGAATAGGCATTCTCATGTCGGGAGGGCTTAACTGAGCCTTCACTGAACCATCGCAGAATTGAACCATGGAATGAATTATTGACTGCGGGTGTATAATTACTTCCATTTCATCAGGACTTAAGCCAAAAAGCCAGTGGGCTTCAATGAGTTCCAGCCCTTTGTTCATAAAACTAGCCGAATCGATTGTAACTTTTGCGCCCATCGTCCAGTTGGGATGCTTTAAAGCCTGTTCAGGGGTAACATCTTGGAGAGATTCTCTGTTTTTTCCTCTGAACGGACCTCCTGATGCTGTTAAAATTAGTTTTTCGACAGAATTTGATACCTCTCCGATAATACACTGGAAAATTGCAGAGTGTTCGGAATCGACAGGTATTATTGGTGCTTGATACATTTTCGATAGTCGAGTAATGAGGTCACCTGCCACCACAAGGGTTTCCTTGTTGGCAAGTGCAATCACCTTCCCTGCCTCAAGAGCCTGAATGCAGGGTTCCAGTCCGGCGAAACCAACCATTGCCGTTAAAACAAGGTCGACAGACCCAATAGCCGCAGCATGACGAATCGAATCTTTACCGGCGAAAACCTTAACAGGAATATCAGAAAGGGCCTCTTTCACCGTGGTGTATTTCGATTCATCGCCAATAACTACCATGTTGGGCTCCAGCATTCTGGCCTGCTGAATCAGCAGATCACTATTCGTGTTTGCAACCAGCACTTCAGCCGTAAATTTTTCGGGGTTATTCACGATAACATCAATAGCCTGAGTTCCGATGGAGCCCGTTGAACCTAATATGGCAATACGTTTATTGCTCATTTTGTAAATCGTGTATAATCTTCCGGATTGACTGGTTTCCCGTCGATCCAGACTTCAAAATGCAAATGGGGGCCATTGGTAAGTTCTCCTGAATTGCCCATAGCTGCGATTACCTGACCAGCGACCACTTTATCACCAGCTTTCACCATGATTTTACTATTGTGTCTGTAAATCGTTACTATCCCCATATCGTGCTGAATAACAACACTATATCCGGTTTCAACAGTGAAGTTTGCAGAGATTACCGTTCCCGACCGCGCTGCTTTGACCGATTTGTCATCGATAGCTACAATATCGGTACCAAAGTGCTGCATCGCAGCGTTAAAAGAGTTGGATACCATACCTTTAACGGGGGGATAAAGATTGATGACATCTTGTTTGGGGAAAGGATTTTTAAACGATTGATTTACCCAAATACCACCCTTTGTCAGTTCCGATTTCACTCTGGACAGACTGTCGTTTCCCATATTTCCTGCCGGAAACATATAGTTGCTGTCAACCGAATCGATTCCCACCAGTATACTTTTAATTACTTCGAGGTACTGATCGCGCATCCTTAGCTCCTCTTCAAGGCTATCGATTCGGATTTTATTTGTAATCATGTACTCTTTTACATTACTGTCGGGGTATCCAGGGATGCTTTCCTTGATTGACGTATGAACAACAATCAGCCAGAAAACTGCCATGAGTAAAGCCAATATTGTAAAGTTCAGTAAAACCATACCTGCACGGCTAAACCTGAATGTCCACCGGGCTTCGAGGCTGTCGGACAAGTACAATACAAGCCTGAATTTTTTATTCAGCCATTTTTTAAAACTGCGTTTTTGCTTCGCCATGCATTAATATCGTAAAACGAAGTAATTTATTTTGCAATTATACTTTTTTAAAAGCCTGATCCAAATCTTCGACTAGGTCATTTACATCTTCAATACCAACGGAATACCTCACCAGACCATCGGTGATACCAGCACCAATTCGGTTCTCGCGACTCACTCCGGCATGGGTCATCGACGCAGGGTGTTGTATCAGTGTTTCGACACCGCCTAGCGAAACCGCCAGTGTTGCAATATGGACATTATCCATAAGTATTTCTCCAGCTTTAAGCCCCCCTTTGAGTTCAAAGCTAATCATAGCACCCGGACCATCCATTTGTGAAGATGCCAGTTCGAACTGAGGATGCGATTTCAGCCCTGGGTATTTCACCCACTCAACCTTTGGGTGCTTCTCCAGATATTCTGCAATAATACATGCCGATTGCTGAGAACGATCCATACGGAGTGATAGTGTTTTTAAACCCCGATATACCATGTATGCCTGATGCGGATCCATATTGCCACCAATATAAACCATGGTCTGACGAAGTTTTTTGTATATCTCATGATTTGCAGCCACCAATGCACCACCAACTATATCGGCATGACCATTTATAAATTTGGTAAGCGAATGAAGCACTATATCGGCACCCAAATCAAGTGGACGCTGCAAGTAAGGTGAGCAAAAAGTATTATCTACACAGACCAGGATATTATGCTGATGCGCCAGTTCGGCTGCTTTACGTATGTCGGTAATCTGCATTGTAGGGTTTGCAGGAGTTTCTAAATACAAAAGTTTTGTATTGGGCCGAATGTGCTTTTCGATATTTGTAATGTCGGAAGTATCGATAAAATCGAAACTAACACCGAAGCGCGAAAAATCCCGTTCCATTACTCCACGGCTGGGACCATAAATAGCACTGGTACCAATCATGTGTGCATCCTTCCCCAACAATGCCATGTAAACTGTTGATACTGCAGCCATCCCTGATGAAAGAGCAATGCATCCGACACCGTTTTCAAGGGCATTTATTTTATCCTCAAGCGAATTAATCGTTGGATTTCCAATCCGGGTATAAATATAACCAGGGTCTTTTCCGGCAAAACAATCGGCACCATGCTTTGCACTACGGAATTTAAATGTTGATGTCTGATAAATCGGAGTAACTGCACTACCATACACATCTTCGTGATCACCTGCGTGAATCAGCTTTGTGTTGAATCCTTTTTTTGATGTATCCATAACCATAAATTATTAAAAAACAAAAGGAGCTCAACAAGAACTCCTTGAAAATTGTGGAGCATAGCGGGGTCGAACCGCTGACCTCGTGACTGCCAGTCACGCGCTCTAGCCAACTGAGCTAATGCCCCTATTAAAAGAACTATTTGACAATCAGAAACTTCCCGCTGGTTTTGTTGAGTTCATCCTCATTCCAAAGCTCATAGAAGTACATTCCCTGATTGGTATTTTGTGCGTCAAAGATAAATATATCTGAATTAAAATCATCATCTGCCACCAATTTCCCATCTATACTAAAGATTCGAATATGTGCCGGGGTTTGTTTAAGATTTTTAAAATAAATCATTTCGTTTGCGGGATTCGGGTACACCATCCACAATTCGCTATCAACAGGACTGATTCCAGTAAATTCTCCATCGAACAGAGCAACAGAATAGGCTGTAAGATAATCAGGGCTGGTTTTCATCGACACCATTGGAATACCAAGGTATTTTGTCCAGTAGTTAATTGTGTAAGTAGAATCTACCATGGGCAATTCAACAGGCAGTTGGTCTCCGATAAGTGGTGCATCCTGTAGAGGGGTCCATTGACCATTGTAAATTGCATGAAGATATACATTGGTTATTTGCTTTTCGTAACGATATTCTCGTAACACATTTCTGGCATCATTAAATGAGTTTGTGTCATTAATTGTGAGAAATCCTTCTGTGTCAAAATCGGAAATCTGCTCAAGGGTAATACTGAACTTAACCGAGTCGTAGAGAGCAACTACGAGGTCATAATACTCAGTAGGGATAATATCGGCAAACATTGAAATATGGAATTGCTGAGAAAACGAGCCGGATTCAGACAAATCGAGCCCTGTTGTAAGCGGGAACCTCAATGTAAAAAGGTTCTGCTCCGACTTAAGGTTTGCGGTGCCTCCAAGCATGGGAATTTCTCCCTGCATTCCAACAACTTCCACCTGAGGGTATGTAATCCGCAAAAAAACCACATAGCCAATTTCGTTAATAAAAGCACAATTTGCCAGTGGGTAATAATCATCAGGGTCGTATTCATCAGGTGCGTAATACCTAATTGTATCAAGAACGCATTGCTCAAAAGTAAAATCTTCGTAAAGCAAATTGGCAATTTCCCCGAAACTACTTACCAGCATTCCGGAGGTTGGCGATGAATTTGAGTACCTGGCTACCGGATAAACATCATTTACACTTGCAAAATCAGAGCGTTTGTAAACAATCTGAGCTGATAGCACATACACTAATATTATAAAATTCAAAAAAAGAAAAAATCTTTTCATCATAATAAAGGTTTGATTATTTTAAAGGATATACTAATTAAATACAGTCTGCTCGTTGATAGTAATTGTTTCAACGTAGGTTTTATCGTTTTCGAGCATGAGAACACCAAGACCTCTTCTAACAAAAGGATGATCGCGATCGGTGCCTTTTGTAACCTCTACTTTATAAATCGACTGGTATTTAAACTCATATGATACCTGACCGTTTTCATTAGTCCACGACGTATCGGCAACCAATTTGGGACCACTGAGCAGGTAAACAACGGTGTGAGAACTGTCAGAAGACGCAGCTTTAACGATAACCATAGCACCTTCCACCGGCTGACCATCTTCATCCTGAACAATAACTATTGCTTCGGGAGGATTTGGTTCTTTGCAAGAATTAAGGAATACAAACAAACCCGCAAACAGGCTCAGCAAAATAACAGCGTAGATAGTTTTATTCATTGTAAATATATTTTATAACTTTGCAACCCACAATTATACAATATATTTTATTTATTTCAAAATTTTATTGTAATGTCAAAACGTATTATTTACATAAGCCTGATTCTAGCAGTTCTGTCCACGTCGTGCAGCCTTCTGAATAAGACCGGCAATATGAAAAACTATGTTTTGTTCAAAACCGATATGGGCGATCTTGTAGTGGGAGTTTACGAAGCTACACCCATGCACCGCGATCATTTTATAAAACTTTGCAACAAGCATTATTACGATAGTTTGCTCGTTTTCAGGGCAAGCCCTTCAGGCTATATTGCCACTGGCGACAGTTTATCGCGCACTGCCACCGCCACCACTTTGCTTGGCGATAACATTACCGACACTGCAATAAACCCCGAATTCAACAGCAAACTAATTAACCGCAAAGGTGCCGTTGGCTTTCTGCGTGCCGACGACAAAATAAATCCCCGAAAAATGTCGCACTCGGGTATCATTTATTTTGTGATAGGCGAAGTTTTCGACGATAAAATGCTTACAAAACTTGAGACCCAAACCAATGCACCCGTTATCGGAAAATATGTGAGTGCCTTTATGGATGAACCTGGTCATGAGAAGTTGCGTGACAGTATGCAATATTACCGGCAACATCGTTTGATGGATGATTTCCGAAGAATTTACGTACAGGTTACCGATAGTGTTATGCCACAAATTAAAAAAGACAAAGTCTCCCTGTTTTCGTTGTCGCCCTATCAACGGAAAGCTTATACTACTGAGGGAGGTTTGCCCACCATGGATAACAATTATACTGTGTTTGGACATATTGTTTTCGGATTCAATGTAATAGAGCAAATGTCGAAAGTGAGAACCGGCATCAGGTTTCGGCCCAGAACAGATATTTACATTCATTCCACAACGGTAATGAATAAAAAGGAATGGAAGAACTTTTTAAAAGAACATAAAAAACTAGCCAATCAGTAACACTCAATACTATTATCAATGAAAGATATTATCGGCAGGCTGATAACTGAAATTGAAGCTTATTTACCTGAAAATGCAGTTGAAAATGAAAATTTCCGGTTGAAATACCTTTCTAAAAAGGGTGCGATCAGCATATTATTCGACGATTTCAGATTGCTGGCTCCCGACGAAAAAAGGGAGGTTGGTAAAATGCTGAACGAATTGAAGAACCTTGCCTCATCGAAATTCGAAACCTTTAAAGAACTGTTCGAAAAGCAGCAAACCTCAACGAACAATATCGACGTAACACTTCCGGGTGAACCCGGCGAAATCGGATCACGCCACCCGGTGTCGCTATTGATAAGCGATATCTGCAGTGTTTTTACCCGTATTGGCTACACATTGAGTCATGGTCCTGAAATTGAAGATGATGATCATAATTTCGCCCGTCTTAATTTTGCGCCCGACCATCCGGCACGCGACATGCAGGACACGTTTTTTATCACTCCCGACCTGAACATTCTGCTTCGAACGCATACCTCCTCAGTTCAGGCACATGAGATGCAGGAGATGAAACCACCTATCCGTACTATCTCTCCGGGCAGGGTGTATCGTAACGAAGCCGTGTCGGCACGTTCGCACTGCCAGTTTCATCAGGTTGAAGGGCTATATATAGATGAGAATGTATCGTTTGCCGATCTCAAACAAACGCTGCTGTATTTTGCCAAAGAAATGTTTGGCGAGCAAACCCGTATACGCCTGCGCCCTTCGTTTTTCCCCTTTACCGAACCTTCAGCCGAAATGGATGTAAGCTGCACCCTATGCGGAGGCAAGGGATGTCGTGTTTGTAAGAACACGGGATGGCTCGAAGTACTGGGCTGTGGAATGGTTGACCCCAATGTGTTTGACGCTGCAGGTATCGATTCGCAGAAATACACCGGGTTTGCATTCGGCATCGGCGTTGAACGAATGGCAATGCTTAAATTTGGAGTGAACGACATTAGATTGTATTTCGAAAACGACCTTCGGTTCCTGAAACAATTTAAAACAATCTATTAAACAAAAGAATATCGTATTTTTAATGTCTGACGTCAAATGTCTGATGTTAAATGTTTATGGTTTCCTCAAATTACATAAAACATTTTACATTTGACTTCTGACTTTTAACATTTGACATTTTTAACTGTTAAACCACATTCGCTCATCTTCCCCAAATTCTTGCTCAGGCATCTGTTTTTGCATTTACAAATATGGTATTTTTGCATAAATTTCAATGAAGATGTCCTGGAGGTATTTTTATGAAGCCATTTTTTTCGAATATTTCGTATAAGTTCAAAGTTATTATTCCGCTGATAATAAGCATTGTTCTGTCCATAGTGGTTGTTACCTTGTTCTCGGTTCAGAAATCGCGCGAAAATATCCGTAAGTCGATGGAGAACTATTTAAGTCTTGAAGTTCAAACCGTAAAGAAAATGTTTGAAAGAGAGAAGGCTTTGAAGACCGAAAAAGCCATTACCGGAATGAAAGTGGCTCATACCATTTTTTATTCCAATACCTTAACTATCACCGGAAATGACTATACTATTGAAGCAGAAAACCAGCTTACAGGCACCAAACATGATGAAGAACTGCAGACATGGTTTTTGGATGGGGAATCACTGAACGGAGAAAGCGCATTTGTCGATACGGTGCAATACATTTTAGGAGGGACGGTTACCGTTTTTCAGAAAATGGATTCCGGTTTTGTGAGAATTGCAACCAATGTACTGAAAACCGATGGTTCAAGGGCAACCGGTACATTTATCCCCTTCGGATCGCCTGTAGTTGAGGCTGTGATGAAAGGCGAAACCTATGTGGGCAGGGCTTTTGTGGTGAACGACTGGTATGCTTCGGTGTATGAACCCATTGTTGTGAACAACGAAATAGCAGGTATGCTGTATGTGGGGAATAAGGAGAAAGATATCAGCGAATTGAGAGTGGCACTCAAAAGCCTGAAAATTGGAAAATCCGGCTACGTTTATGTATTTGACGAAGATGGGAATGTGCTGATACACCCTGAGAACGAGGGGAAAAACTTTGCGAGAGAGACCTTTTTCGGTGAAATGACGAAAAATAAAAAAGGGTTGATCCGGTATTCCTACGATGGAAACATGCGCTTGTCGGCTTACGATTATTTCGATGATTTCAAGCTGTATATTGTGGCGACCATTAACGAAAAAGAAGAAACAAAACAACAGATCAACAATATTATTCTTTCTTCGTCGGTTATCACTTTTCTGATAATCCTTATACTCTCGGTGTTTGTTTACAGTATCACGGCCAAAAGCATTAAAAGGTTTTCGGAAAAACTGGAACAAACCGACAAAAATCTGCTATCGGCAAAAGAAGCTTTAAAGCAATCGGAAGACAGGTTTAAAACCTTGTTCGACAATACAGCAGACGAAATTTTTGTTACCGATGCCGATGAAAACATCATCGAAATTAATACAGCCGCATGCAAAACTTTGGGGTATTCGCGAGATGAACTGCTTTCGATGAAAATGCATGAGATTAAAACTCCCAAATTTGCAATGTATGTCGACTCAAACCGGAAAAAGATTTTCAAACTGGGTAAATACACTTTCGAGACAGAACATCTCACCAAATCGGGCGAAGTGCTTCAGGTGGAGATGAAAAGCCGTCTGATTGAATATGGCAACGACAAACTTATTCTGAGCATTTCGCGAAACCTTTCGGAACGAAAAGAACTCGAGCGTAAAATTCTGAGTGTCGTTATCCAGACAGAAGAAAGAGAACGCGAACGTTTTTCGAAAGATATGCACGACGGTTTGGGCCCCCTGCTTTCCACCATAAAACTGTATGTGAACGAATTGGTAAACGACGAAGTGGATGCCGACGAAAAAAATAAAATGGTCAAATACACCAACGAACTTATCGATGAAGCCATTTCGAGTACACGGACCATTTCGAACAACCTGATGCCCCGGGTAATACATGAATATGGTCTGGAGAAAGCTGTTGAGTCGTTCTGTAACAAAGTAAATAAGACCAATAAAATAAATATTGATTTCAAATTTTCAGGGATCGACCGCAGTCTCGATAAGAATGTAGAATTGATACTCTTCCGTGTTATCAGTGAGCTTATCAACAATACACTGAAGCATGCAAAAGCAAAGAATGTCGCAATCGATCTTGAAAAGAACGAAAATAAAATCCGGCTGCATTTTAAAGATGATGGAGTTGGATTCGATGTTCAGAACATCATGAACAATAAAAGCACCGGTATGGGCTTGAAGAATATTATCAGCCGTATCCGTTCCATCAACGGGAATTGCAGCTTTTTCAGCGAACTCAACAAAGGATTCAAAATCGACATTGAGATAGATGTTTAAGGGCAGGGGTGCATATCCCTTAAAATGATATATTTGTTACTTATTCAATTCTTGAGTATATGGATGAATTGGTAAAAATGATAATTGTCGACGACCACGAGATTTTTCGCAATGGTCTGAAAATGGTTTTAGGGAAGCTTAAATATGTCCAATTGGTGGGAGAAGCCTCGAACGGAATGGAGTTTCTTGAAATCCTCCGAAAAACTCCAGCCGATATTGTTCTCATGGATATCGAAATGCCGGTGATGAACGGGATCGAAGCCACCGAGAAAGCCATCAGTCAGTTTCCTGGGTTGAAAATCATTGCCCTTACAATGTTTACCGACGACGACTACATTCAAAGTATGATGGATGCAGGAGTAAAAGGCTTTCTCATTAAAAATGTAAACAAAGAAACTCTCGACAGGGCAATAAAGACGGTGTATATGGGCGGAAATTATTATTCAGAAGAATTGTTCAACTTTTTTACCAAACAAATCAGCAAAGAAGAACCTGTATCGAAAACCGATTTTAAACTTACCCGCCGCGAAAAAGAGATACTGCAACTGCTTGCGGAAGGCCTAAGCAACAAACAAATTGCCGATAAACTGTTCGTAAGCGAACGCACCATTGTGGGGCACAAATCGAACCTGCTGCTGAAAACTGGGTGTAAATCTACTATAAGTCTTCTCTCCTACGCAATTAAAAACAAACTAGTGGTGATATAATTAATCAAAATAATTTTTCATTTATTTCTCAGATTTATAGTAAGTATCTTAACCTCATTTCAAGAGATTTAAAAACGATGATTTTCTGATTGAAATCACAATAATTTAAACCCAAATTTGTTAATACGATAGCGTTAAATAAAATAAATCAATTTGACACTGAACGGTTAAACCCATCTTTTTTAATGAAAATACTAGTACTACTTATGGTTGTTCTGTGCGAATGTATCTCATCAGCAATAGCACAAACAAATTTTTACGACCAACTTGCTGATTCGGCTTATGTTTTAACAAAGCAGAATGTTAGATACGATCCATCCTATGTTGTGATTGCCTACCCAAACGGAGATGTTCCTGCGAATAAAGGTGTATGTACCGATGTTATTGTTCGTGCCTACCGCAAATTGGGGATAGACCTACAGAAAGAGGTTCATGTCGATATGGTGGCAAATTTTGATCAGTACCCCAAAATTTGGGGACTTAGTAAACCAGACCCGAACATCGATCACAGAAGAGTGCAAAACCTCATGACATTTTTTTCGAGAAAAGGAACGGTTCTTAAAAACAGCATAGTTCCTGAAGACTATTCTCCCGGTGATATTGTTTGCTGGAATTTGGATGGTAAAGCCACACACATTGGTATAGTATCTAAAAGGAGATCAATCGATGGGAAACGGAATTTAATTATTCATAACATCGGCGAAGGGCAAATATTGGAAGATTGCTTGTTTAAATGGAAAATTATAGGACATTACCGCTATAAAAAGTAACAGAATTCATTAAATCATTTTACGTCAGATAAATTCTGTGCATGAAAAACTGATACGCTGTAAGAAAAAATATAAGCCTCAAAATCAAAATGTATTAAATACCAAATGAGGCTACATCCATTGATTAATGATTTCATTAATAATTAATCGGATAATTGGGGAATAAATCGTGCACCCGTCCTAAAAAGGAACCTACTTAATACATCTACAACCATTACTATCAAAGGAATTTAACTGTTTTCAGCAAGCTATTATTATTTATTAATACAATTATTTCGCGCTAAATACTTCCTAAAAGTACTGGTTTTTACTCAAAACCCTTCTCATTATTACATCCGAAAATCAGTAATAAGCTACTTTAAAATTTGCATATCGCGCTAATACTTTTACCATAGAAATTGAAGCGAAAAAAACGGAAACAATAAGTTAGGTAAACCAATAAAAAATTAAAGTCATGAAAACAACAAAAAAAGTTTTAATCGTAGACGATGACATCGACGTAATCACAGTGCTGGAAACCATCTTAAAAAAAGAAGGTTACACAGTAATTTCGGCAAACGACAAGGTAGAAGGTAAAAAACTGGCTCTGGCCGAAAGACCCGACCTTGCAATTCTTGACGTGATGATGACCACACATTACGAAGGTTTTGAACTTGCCAAAGATCTTATCGAAGATCCAAAACTTGCCGGAATGAAAGTACTGATGCAATCATCGATAGATCTGATTACAACCACCAATTCGAGTGTTCAGGCAATGGCACGCGAATACCGCAAAGACCCCAGCTACAGGGAACTGCAGGTGCTGCTGATAAAAGACATCTTGTCGAACAACGCAGGCGTTGACTACAGGGCTGAAAACGGCGAATCGATTTGGCTTCCGGTTGACGGATTCCTGAGAAAACCGGTTGATGCAGCCAGATTGCTGCCTGAAATCAACAGGGTTTTATCGTAGAAGAACTTCCATCCGGGGCAGACACAACTTGGTAAGCAGCAACTGCTGCTTATCATGGCCCCATATAAGCAGAGATTCATTCAAAGATTAAAACCAGATAGAAATGAAAAAAAATGTTGAAGCAATATTGAACGAACACCCCAATGCAGGCCGCGATAGTTTAATTCCCATCCTACAGGAAATACAGAACGAAGAAGGCTATATTTCGGAAAATGCAGTTATTAAAGTTGGAGAATATTTGCAAATACCTTCCAGTAAAATATTTGGTGTTGCAACATTCTACAATCAATTCCGGTTCCGTCCTTTAGGTAAATTCCACATTCAGGTTTGCCGGGGAACAGCTTGCCATGTGCTGGGGTCGAAAACGGTTCTCGAAGAACTTGAAAAGAAATTAAAAATAAAAGCCGGACAAACCACAAGCGATGGCAAATTCAGCATCGAAGTTGTTGCATGTATAGGAGCTTGCGGATTGGCACCGGTAATCTCAATAAACGGTGAATTTTATGCCAAGGTAACCACGAAGGCAATTAACGACATTATCGATTCATATAAAAATCAGGAGGCTTCAATATGACGGCAACAAAATTTGTGAACAAAGATTTCCTTACCAAGGAAGTGCTTAAAAAGTTCGATAAAGGTCAGCCCTCAGCAGAAACTGCAAAACGGCTTGCCACAATACGAAACGAAAAGAATCAGAAACCGGTGATCTTCATTGGGGCGGGAACATGTGGGCTAGGTGCCGGAGCAGGTAAAACCATAGTAGCAACAAAAAAATATCTGCTTAACACAGGAATCGACGCCGATATTATAGAAACAGGTTGCATCGGGTTGTGTGCTGCAGAACCCCTGCTTGATGTGCAGCTTCCGGGATTCAATAGAATTTCGTTCCGAAATGTTACTGAAGATAAAGTAGAATCAATACTGAATTCGGTTTTTTCAAAAAAACTCCCTTCAGAACCCGCCCTGGTTCAATTCAGATCGGAGGGCTCCAATGTTTGGGACAATGTCTCGTTCATGGAAGACCATCCATTCTTCGGTCCACAAATAAGACTGGTTCTGAAAAACTGCGGTATAATCAATCCTGAAAGTATTGAAGAATATATAGCACGTGGTGGTTATACCGGTTTTCTGAATATTATTCATCATTACAAACCCGTTGAGGTCTGCGATTTAATAGAAAAAAGCGGTTTGCGGGGCCGTGGCGGAGGCGGGTTCCCAACAGGTAAAAAATGGAGATTCGCTTTTAATACCGAAGCCGATCAAAAGTACTTAATCTGCAATGCTGACGAAGGCGATCCGGGTGCGTTTATGGACCGCGCGGTAATCGAGGGCGATCCACATCGTTTGATTGAAGGTATGGCAGTAGCAGCTTATGCTATCGGAGCAACGAAAGCATACGTTTATATCCGTGCAGAATATCCTCTGGCAATCAAGAGGCTGCAAATTGCTCTTCAGGATGCTAGGGCATTCGGGTTACTCGGTAAGAATATTTTCGGTACCGGAATCGACTTCGACATGAAATTAAAAATGGGTGCCGGTGCATTTGTTTGCGGCGAAGAAACTGCTTTGATAGCTTCTATCGAAGGAAAGCGCGGTATGCCTAGTCCGCGACCTCCATTCCCTGCAGTAAGCGGTTTATTCCGTAAGCCTACTATTATTAATAATGTGGAAACCTTGTCGAATATCCCCGAA
Organism: Bacteroidales bacterium; assembly: GCA_017994175.1. Taxonomy (GTDB): domain Bacteria; phylum Bacteroidota; class Bacteroidia; order Bacteroidales; family ML635J-15; genus JAGOEF01. The sequence goes on from JAGOLH010000004.1 coordinate 96,837, forward strand.
ATTATATCTCGTGGCGCCGATTGGTTTGCTTCTATCGGAACTACTACCAGCAAAGGCACTAAGGTATTTGCTCTTTCAGGGAAAGTTGCACTGACCGGACTTGTTGAAATTGTAATGGGAACCTCTATTCGCGATATAATATTTACCATAGGAGGAGGGATAAAAAACAATAAAAAATTTAAAGCCGTACAAATTGGCGGCCCTTCGGGCGGTTGCATCACCGAGCAAAACCTTGATATACAGATCGATTACGAATCGCTTATTAACGCCGGTGCCATGATGGGTTCCGGAGGGCTCGTTGTTATGGACGAAGACAACTGCATGGTGGATGTGGCAAAATTTTTTATGGATTTCATCCAGCGCGAAAGCTGCGGGAAATGTATCCCCTGCCGTGAAGGAACTAAAAGAATGCTTGAAATACTTGAAAGTATTACCCATAAACCGACCAATTCAAATCAATACGATGCCCTCGAAAGATTCAAAGGAATTCTTCAACTGGAACGTCTCGGAAAAGTTATTAAAGACACTTCACTGTGCGGACTCGGTCAAACGGCTCCCAACCCGGTGTTGAGTACCTTAAAATGGTTCAGGGAAGAGTACGAAGCTCATATTTTTGAAAGGAAATGTCCTTCGGGTGTTTGTACTGAATTGAGAACTTTCCGCATTGATGTTGAAAAATGTACGGGTTGCACAGTATGTGCAAAAAAATGCCCGACTAACGCCATAATTGGAACAGCCAAATCTCCTCACTTTATTATTGACAGTAAGTGTATCGGGTGCGGCAGTTGCGAACAGGTTTGTAAGTTCGGAGCTGTTATTTTAAATGACTAATCACTAAAAAATTCACAAAATGGACCTCAGGATAGAAGTTAATAAACAAGTGCTTGAAGCAAACAAAGGTGAAACAATCCTGGATGTGCTGAACAGAAACGGTATAAAAATACCAACACTGTGCCATATGAAGGAAGCTTTTCCTACCGGTGCCTGTCGTATGTGCGTTGTAGAGAACGAAAAAACCGGAAAACTCATCACAGCGTGTTCATATCCCGTTGAAGAAGGAATGAAAATTAAAACACATTCTTCTCGGGTTATTGAAGCAAGAAAAACTATCGTTGAATTGCTTTTATCGAACCACCCCGACGATTGCCTTTACTGTGTAAGAAATCAGAACTGCGAACTTCAGAACCTTTCCGAAGAGCTAAGGGTACGCGAACGCAAAATCCGTGGTGTAAAAAATAATTGCTATATCGATAATTCCAGTGCAAGTATAGTACGTGACCCTGACAAATGCATCTTATGCGGAAGGTGTGTATTCGTTTGCAGCCAGGTAATCGGAGTGTCGGCTATTGACTTTGTAAACCGCGGAAGCAAATCGGTTATAGGAACAGCATTCAACAGAGGGCTGAACACATCGAGCTGCGTGAATTGCGGACAATGTATCATGGTTTGCCCCACGGGTGCTCTTACGGAGAAAAATCACTTTGGAGAGATTATGGAAGCATTGAAAAACCCCGAAAAAACGGTAGTAGTTCAATATGCTCCCGCAATAACTGTTTCTATTGCAGAATCGTTTGGAATGAAGGTTGGGAAAGACCTCAATGGTAAAATGAACGCAGCTTTGCGCAAAATTGGGTTCGACAAAGTTTTCGACACCAGCTTTTCGGCAGACCTCACCATAATGGAAGAGTCAGCCGAGCTGATCGACAGAATTTCGAACGGAGGCGTGCTGCCGATGATTACCAGTTGCTGCCCCGCATGGATTAAATATGCCGAAGAATTTGCATCCGACTTTTTACCAAACCTTTCAAGCTGCAAATCACCGCAGCAAATGATGGGTGCAGTTATTAAAAGTCATTATGCTAAAACCGCTGGCATAGCACCTGAAAACATATATTCGGTGTCGATAATGCCTTGCACTGCAAAAAAGTTCGAAGCACAGCGCGAAGAAATGACTAACAAAGGAATTACCGATGTTGATGCTGTGTTAACCACCCGCGAATTTGTTCAGCTAATAAAAATGTTCGGCATCGATATGGATAAGATTGAACCGGAATCAACCGATTCTCCTCTGGGGGCAAGAACCACTGCCGGAAAAATATTCGGTGCTACCGGAGGTGTGATGGAAGCTGCTATTCGTACAGCCTACTTCAAATTAACCGGAAAAGAACTCCTTACTTTTAAAGTACCCGAAGTAAGAGGGTTTAAAGACAGAAAAGAAGCCACCCTTAAGATAGGTGATCTCGACGTTACAGTGGCCGTAGTAAATGGACTTGCAAATGCAGCAGTACTACTCGATGAAATACGTAACGGAAGAAAAGACGTTCACTTTATCGAAATAATGGCTTGCCCAGGCGGCTGTATCGGTGGTGGAGGTCAAAAAATAGGATCAAGTGTGGAAGAAAAAATGGCCAAAATGAAAGCCCTGTATGATATCGACGAACATGAAGCGATAAAAGTTTCGCACAAAAACCCGGAAGTAATTGAACTTTATAAGGAGTTTTTGGGTGAACCTCTAGGCCATAAGAGCCACGAACTATTGCATACCAAGTATTCGAAAAGGGATGTTTTGAAATAATTTCCAGAATAAAATGATTACAAAGCCATGAGCCACCCACGTAGAAATAAACTCGTATTTACAGTAAAAAATCGCTGTCGGGTTTGCTATACCTGCGTAAGAGAGTGCCCTGCTAAAGCAATAAAAATTGTTAACGGTCAGGCAGAAGTAATCAGCGAGCGGTGTATTGGATGTGGAAATTGTGTAAAAGTTTGCAGCCAGAATGCTAAAGTCTTTCTCGATACTAAAAAAGAGGTATACGCATTAATACAGTCCTCAAAAAAAACCGTAGCATGTATTGCTCCGAGTTTTCCTGCTGAGTTTACCGAAATAAACGATTACCGGATCATCGTTGGAATGATAAAAGCATTGGGCTTCGACAAAGTAGTCGAAGTTTCTTTCGGGGCCGATCTTATTGCCAACGAATATGCTAAAATAATTGACAATAGCAAGTCTACCTGCATTTCATCCGATTGTCCGGCAATCGTGTATTACATTGAGCACTATTACCCCCATCTCGTAACATCGCTTGCCCCGTTGGTGTCGCCCATGGTTGCCACAGCTAGAGTTGTGAAAAAGGAATATGGAGATGTGAATGTTGTGTTCATCGGGCCCTGCATCGCCAAAAAAGCTGAATCGTACGAAATTGATGAAGCTATAACTTTTAAGGAATTGCGTGAATTGTTTTTGGAAAATAATATATCATCCAGTTCGGTTTTGCCAGTTAACTTCGACCCACCCCTTGGAGGGAAAGGTGCAATATTCCCTGTTAGCAGTGGATTGTTGCAAACAGCAAATAAAAACGAAGATCTTACATCCGGAAAAATAATTGTTGCCAGCGGAAGTAAAAGCTTCAGGGAGCTGATTGATGAGTACGATGAAGGGCTGATACGAAACAGCCATCTGGAGCTACTCTGCTGCGACGGGTGTATAATGGGCCCCGGAATGTCGAAACAGGGCAAGAAATATTCCCGACGGGAGTGCATAAGTAATTACGTTAAAAACAAATTGACAGAACTTGATACTGCTGAATGGGAGAAAAACATCGAAAAGCATAGCCATCTTGATTTATCGAAGGCTTTTGCACCTCTCGACCGAAGGAACGGGAAACCGTCGGAAGAAAGCATCAGTAACGTATTAAAAACAATGGGGAAGGTCGATCCGAACGATTTTTTAAATTGTGGTGCCTGTGGTTATAATACCTGTAGAGAACATGCCATTGCTATAATTGAAGGACTCGCCGAAAATGAAATGTGCCTGCCTTATTCAATCAGTAAATTACATAAATATATTCAGGAATTAAACATTTCGAATTCGAAGCTTAAAAATGCCCAAAGGGCTTTAAAACAATCGGAAAAACTCGCAAACATGGGGCAGCTTTCAGCTGGTATCGCACATGAACTCAACAACCCGCTAGGTATAATTACCATGTACAGCAACATTCTTAAGGATGAATCCGCTGGAGATGATCCAATACGCAAAGACCTTGAGCTCATTGTGGAACAAGCTGATCGGTGCAAGAAAATAGTAAGCGGCCTTTTGAATTTTGCCCGTCAGAATCAGGTAAACCTCAGCGAAACCAATATTGAAACGCTATGCAAACATAGTTTTGAATCGATTGTAAACACAGGAAACATTGTCTTCGAGTTCGAATCGAATCTGAAAAACCCTATGGCCATGATTGATGCTGATCAAATGATGCAGGTTCTTACCAATCTCGAGAAAAATGCTATTGAAGCTATGCCCAAAGGCGGAACGCTGAAAATAACCCTCAACGGGGATCAGAATTCGTTTGAGATAAACATCAGCGATACAGGTATTGGTATCGAAAAAAGCAATATCGACAAAATATTTACTCCGTTTTTCACAACCAAACCGCTCGGGAAAGGAACAGGCTTGGGGTTGCCATTGATTTACGGAATTGTGAAAATGCACCGAGGGCAGATTGAAATGACCTCAAACGCAGACCCTGGCAAAGGGCCTACTGGAACAAATTTTAAAATTGTATTACCAAGATTAATTAATAACAAACAAAAGTAGATTGCCATGACAAACAAAATGAAAACCATTGCCATTGTTGATGATGATATCGATTATTTAACGATACTCAAAATGCAGGTTGAGAGAATGGGATTTAATGTGGTTTTTGCTGAAAACCAAAAAGATGGTGAAAAATTACTGGAAACCACAAAACCCGATCTGGCCATTTTCGACCTGATGATGGAAAATCAGGATAGTGGGTTTATTCTCAGTTACAAATTAAAAAAAATGTATCCCGATGTACCGGTGATTATTGCAACTGCAGTAACCGCTGCCACAGGCATCGAATTTGGGATCGAAACTCAGGAAGACAGAAGCTGGATAAAGGCTGACAAATATCTTGAGAAAGGCCTCCGGCCCGACCAGTTACACCGCGAAATAAATAAGTTGCTGAAATTATAAAAACCAACCGTTATGGAAACGCTTAAGGTATTAGTTGTTGACGACGAACCTGGAATACGTTCCGGAATTGAAAGAATTCTCCGAAACTACACTGTTGGCTTCCCTTTCATGGAAAGCGACTTTTCATTCGAATTAATCGAAGTGGAGACGGGCGAAAAAGCGATGGAAACATTGGCAAAAGATCGTATCGATATTATTTTGCTCGACAATAAGTTGCCCGGCATTCAGGGCATTGAGGTACTGGAGAATCTCAATAAGATGCAATACGACGCAGTTGTAATGATGATAACATCGTATGCATCGCTCGACCTGGCTGTAAAAGCTACCAACAACGGTGCTTATAACTTTGTTCCCAAACCCTTCACCCCGCAGGAGTTGAAGTCGGCTATGGAAAATATAACAAAACACCTGTACCTGAAGCGCATGACACGTAAGATGAATGATGCCGGAAAAGAAATCCGCTTTCAGTTTTTATCAGTACTATCGCACGAACTAAAATCACCAATCAATGCTATCGAAGGATATTTAAAGATAATGCAGGAAAAACAGGTGGGCGACAACATCGATGATTATCAGGTGATGATCGACAGGTCGATTACGCGTATTAAAGGCATGCGAAACCTAATAATGGATTTACTTGACCTGACAAAGCTTGAGTCAGGAAAAAAATCAAGGGAAATTAAACCAACTGACATGTATGAGCTTGCCAAGCTGACAATGCAAAGTATTGAGCCATTAGCAATTCAGCGAAACGTACAAATCCAGTTCGATGCCGATGAAAACACCTATTTTGACGCTGATGCTGATGAAATAGAAATAATTTTCAACAACCTGCTTTCGAATGCTGTGAAATACAACAAGGAAGGTGGCAGGGTGTATTTCACAATAAAAGCACTTAAAGATGAAATAAAAATAAGCGTTCAAGACACCGGTATCGGTATGAACGACGAAGAATTGTCGAAAATTTTTCATGATTTCGTAAGAATAAAAAACAAAAAAACTATCGACATTACCGGTAGCGGGTTAGGCTTGTCGATAATGAAAAAAATGGTCGATTTATACGGTGGTAACATCGATGTTACAAGTGTTCCCGATGAGGGGAGTACTTTTACTGTTACCTTGCCAAGATAACAACAAAATACTTTTGTTGGAATTTCCAGTATCTATGATAAACAAAATTGTCCTTATTTTCGTTACAACAATTTTATGCATCTTATAGCAATGTCGTAATCGATGTAATTTGTATTTTTGGCTTAATGGAATTATTTGTACGCAAATATGGCAATGCCCCCCAACACCTGATCATTCTTCACGGGATGTATGGCAGTGGCGATAACTGGACAAGTATTGCCAGAAACCTATCCGACGGGTTTACGGTGCACCTGCCCGACCTTCGTAACCACGGTCGTTCTCCGCACAGCCCCGATCACACCTATGAATTGCTGGCTGAAGATGTATATGAATTTGTTACCGGTCAGCGCATCGAGCGATTTTATCTTGCCGGTCATTCGATGGGTGGAAAAACTGCCATGTTTTTTGCCCGGCAGCATCCGGAAATGCTTATAAAAATGGCAGCCATCGACATATCGCCCCGCACTTACCATCAATTGAACCAACTGTCGGAGCAGACAATTTTTCATCTCAATCTTATAAGCTATCTCATCCGCTGCAACGTGGAAAAAGCACACAACTATGCCGAAGCTGCAAGCATTCTCAGCGAAGGTGTACCGAGCCAGCGCATGGTGCAATCGCTGCTGAAAAATCTCGAAAAAACCGGGGATGGAATGATGTGGCGTATTAATATTGAGGCGCTTAAAGACAATATTTACGCTATGGGAGATGGTCTTGATCCCGACGACTTTATCGATAGAAAAATCGCAGTTCCCACATTGTTTTTGCGAGGGCTTAAATCAAACTATCTTCCAGTCGAAGATGAAAAGCTGATCCACTTTATTTTCAGCAATGCCCGCATTGTGAACGTTCCCGAAGCAAGTCACTGGATGCACACCGAACAGCCCGAAGCCATTGTTACAGAACTCCGGCATTTTTTCAGTGAAGATTGATTATCAGCAGAAACATTACTATAACCAAAAAAAGCTATTTTTGCGGCATAAAAACCTGTAATACAATACCTATGATACTTCACAGCATGCTCAAAATTAAACTAACTCTCCTGATAATAGCAGGATTCCTTCTAACCGTAAATACTACTTTCTCGCAATCTGCCAGCGACACTGCCATTGTGTATTTCACAAAAGAAATTTCGCCCGAAAGTGTGATGAAAATTTTTGAATATGTGAAAGATAACGTCAAAGGGAAAGTGGGGATAAAAGTACATTTTGGTGAAGACGGCAACGAGTATTTTGTACCTGCAAGCATGGTGGAGCCTTTATGCAAAGCCTATAATGCCACACTGATAGAGACGAATGTAGCCTATACCGGGCGCAGACAGAAAACCGAAACCCACATTGAACTGGCAAAAGATCATGGCTTTACATTCGCACCCATCGACATTCTCGACGAAGGCGGCACGCTGAGTTTGCCAATCGAAGGAGGCAGACATTTTAAAACCGCCCTGATTGGAAAGAATTTCGAAAACTACGAAATCATAATTTATTTCACACACTTTAAGGGACATGGCAGAGCAGGTTTCGGAGGATGCATCAAAAACGCATCGATGGGAATGGCTACTCCCGAAGGCAAACGCGATATGCACTTCAACGATTTTCCGAAACCTGAAAGCAAAAACTGCATGGGCTGCGGTGCCTGTGTAAGTGAATGTCCTGCAAATGCCATTACCCTCAACCCGCTTACCATCGATAAAGAGAAGTGTATCGGCTGCGGGAAATGCATTTCCACCTGCCCCTATGGTGCCATTACCAAGCCTGACAATGCCGAACAAACAATTCGTTTTCTGGAAGGTCTGGTTGAATATGCCAAGCCGGTGATTGAGCACACCAATTCCATTTTCTTCAATATTATTATCAATGTATCGCCAAGTTGCGACTGTTCACGGAACCCAAAGCAACCCTTTGTTGCCGACATCGGGATACTGGTTTCCACCGATATTGTTGCCATTGAAGCCGCTGCCCACGACCTTGTCGATAAGGCACACAACTGCGACGATGCCTTCCTGAAAGCCAATT
>JAGOLH010000106.1 GCA_017994175.1 Bacteroidales bacterium
TTACTATTACTATTGTTGACGATGGGTGCTCCTCGGGGAGTTACAAACCCACATCGGGCAGTGGTACGATTACCAAGATTTTTCAGTATCAATACTCGGGGACCAATGCCGCTACCGCCAATTCAACCTCAAGTAATTTCCGCGACAGTTATATTAAGCAGGATAAGGTTAACGAGAATAAGGGAGGAAGTAAAACATTGGAAGTAGGAAAAAAATATTCAGGAACAAAAGCAAGGCGAGCCTTGTTCTATTTCAACGTCTCGGAAATACCAACGGATGCCATTATACAAACTGCCACATTTTCGGCATTGCGCACAGCCGGCGATGGTGTGTCGCAGGCAATTAACCTGCATCAAATTACACAGGACTGGTCAGAAAGCGAGGTAACATGGAACCTTGCCTACTCGGGGCACAACTGGACATCAGCCGGAGGAACTTTTGGCTCAGTAGTATCGTCAACAACTGTGTTGGCCAATGCTAGGTACTATTGGGACGCTTTAAACACTGTGCAGTCGTGGGTTTCGGGGACATCATCCAACTATGGGGTATTGCTTAAAACCGGAGAAACTGTGGATAAAAAGCATGTTTTTGCGGCGAAAGAGGATGGCACAGTATCGAAACGTCCGAGTCTTACAGTGACCTACGTTGTCCCGGCCTCGTGCGAATCGATACCGAACCGCAACCCGTTGGCAAATCCCGATTATTCGAGCACGTATTCGAGCGAACCCGACACCATTGCAGTTCTCAGCAACGATAGCGACCCTGATGGCAACAGTATCAGTCTGGTAAGTGTTGGTACGGTAACAAATGGGTCGGCCATAGTTAGCGGCAACAATGTAATATTTACACCGACGTATGGTTTTAATGGCACGGCCACCGTAGTATATAATATTAAAGACAACGGCAGCGGAGAATTGACCGACCAGTCGAAAATATTTATTCAGGTGCTTAACGCCCCCACGGTAGCCAACTTCGATGTAGATGATGTTGATTCGAACGATGAGTTATTGATATCGGTGGTCGACAACGACGAAGACCCCGAAGGGCAGAACGTTGTAGTGAGCGAGATAGTGAGTCCGCCACATAACGGGTTGGCAGAAATAACCGAGGATGGGATTGTGTACACACCATTTGAGAACTTCACAGGGCGGGATTCACTGATATACAAGATTTGTGAGACCACAGTAGAGGAGTGCGATGCCACCACTTTGTGCGATACGGCCATAGTGTATATTACCATCAACAACCGTCCACCCGAAATAGTACCACCGCTGATTGACACGGTAATCCCATGTTTCTGCAGTGTGATTAATCTGCACGGTTATGTATCGGATCCGGAATCGGGCGATTTGATTTTTGATATTGTTTCAGGACCGACGATGCCTGGCAAAGCCAAAGAGGGTGCGGGAACACTGGATAACAATGGCGATGGCACGGTAAGTTACACGCCTCCGGTTCCACTCGACGATTTGGAATATATTACGTTTACCTTTGCAGTAACCGATAATGGCACGCCTGCCAAAACCTCCGATACGGTTGAGGTTACATTCAGGATTGTTGCCCAGCCGAATCAGCCGCCGGTTGCAAACGATGATGAATGGCTTGATGCGGCCATGAATACAGACGCTAATATTGGGGTTATGGATAATGATTACGATCCGGAGGGTTTTGAATTGAGTAATCCTACCATAATCACCCAGCCATTGAATGGGTCAGCGGAAATATTACCCAACGGTTTGCTGCGTTACACCCCTGATTACCAGTTCTATGGCAATGACTCATTAGTTTATGTGATTCACGATACGGTAACGCCCGACCCTGAAACATGCAGCAAAGCAAAGGGTACAAACGATACAGCCAAAGTTCGCATTACGATCAATTACGACCCCGACCAGTTCCTGCCGGTATCGCTGGTGTTGTACGAAGCAAAGTGCAATAACGGAGTAGCCGAAATCGACTGGGCAACAGTATCGGAAAGCAACAACGACTACTTTGTTATCGAAAGGTCGAAAGATCTTGTCAGTTTCGAAGAAATAGCACGTGTGAACGGTCAGGGCAACAGCAACGATTATAAGTTTTATCGATACTTCGACCGCAATGCAGCGAGTGGCACCAACTACTACCGGCTGAAGCAAGTCGATTACAACGGCAGGCTTACCACCTACACCACGGTAAATTCATCGTGTAGCAGCAGTGTTAGCGGGGAGTTTATGGCCTTGGTTTACCCCAATCCGTTCAACACGCAACTGAATGTATCAATCGAGAATGTTGTCGAAGGAGAGGTTGTGATAGAACTGTTTGATGTTGCCGGCCGGAAGTTGTTCGGTTTGAATGAATACAATTATTCTGAAATTTATTTCCGTGAATTGAATATCGATAATCTGGTAACTGGGATGTATTATTTGAAAATACACATCAATGGTCAGATTATTACTAAAAAGCTTGAGAAGAAATAACAAGTATTGAACAAAGAAAAAGGCGGGATGACCGCCTTTTTTTTATGTAAAAATGAGAGTAGCCGCGCGTCATTGCGAATATGAGGCACGAATATGAAGCAATCTGCATTTCGTCGGGCGGTTGATTATTCGATTCCGATTGGGTGGATTGCTTCGACTTCGCCAGCGCAAGTGCTTCACAGTGTTCGCTATGACGGAGCAGAGGGCAAAGAGCTACAGCTATACATATTCGCTTGTTTCAGAATTCATTACAACTTGGAGAAAAATTATTGAGTATGACTTCGGCGTCATGCTGAGTACCCCTGTCATGCTGAGTTAATCGAAGCATAAACAGGGGGTAACCGGAGATAAATACCGATTTCGTCTTCGTAGTCACCCTTCGATTAACTCAGGGTGACAGTGCGATTGACTGAGGGTGGTATTGGGATTTTTTCAAGTTGACAGAGTTATTTTGATGTAGTTTTATATGCTTTTTTTTGGTTTTTTTCATTAGAAATTTCAATAATGGTATCCCAATCATTATTTATTAGTGCTATTTTTTTCTTTCGGTTCCAACCTTTTATTTGCTTTTCGTATGTAATTGCTAGTTCGATATGATTACATTCAATAAACCATACCAATTTAATTGGTCGGCGGGAATAGGTGTAAGATGTTTTATGCAATCCGATTGTGTGCTCCTCAATTCTACGTTGAAGATTATTAGTAACACCAGTGTAATAAGAATTATCTGCGCATAATAACATGTATGTGAAGTAAGAGTTCAATTTGTTTTGAAATAAAAATATAAAATAATTTGTTTGTATGAAAAGTATTATAGAAAATAAAATCCAAATACTAAAAACGTCTTCGGAGTCACCCTTCGATTAACTCAGGGTGACAAATTCGATTAACACTCTGCTGCGTTCCGTTACTCAGGGTGACAGAACGATTTAGCAAAAAATCCTTTATTTATTAAAAATTCCGCCCCTTTGATAAATTTCCATTTGTACTTTCGAAAATGGTTCTGCCAAAACAGATGTCTTTTTAGTAAGGTTTTCGATAAGTCCGGTTTCGAAATTCACACGGATAGTATCGCCTTCGGTAAGATGCAGCGATTCAATATTTTTGTAGCTAAGAATAGGCATGGCCGCATTAATGGCATTGCGTTCATAAATGGCTCCGAACGATTCTGCAACAATGCATGAAACACCCAGTGAAGCAAAGCAATCGACTGCTTGTTGACGCGAAGAACCTGAACCGAAATTCTTTTGAGTTACAACAATATCGCCTGATTTAGCTTTTTTTGCAAAGTCTTCGTAACCCTTCAGATTATCGAAAGTATATTGCCCCATCTGGCTGATATCCGTTATTGTTAGGTAGCGGTTATGATAAATCATGTCGGTGTCGATATTGTCTTCGCGAATAAACCACGCTTTCCCTTCAACAACTTTTGGTTTGTCGGCAATTACTTTTTTATTAACTTCAACAGCTTTTTTATCAGCAATATTTGGTTTTTCGAACAAAGCAGGTCTCGACGGAATATTATCGGGTGTAGTAATATATCCTGCTACAGCCGAAGCAGCAACAATGTCGGGTGAAGTAAGATAAACTTCGCCTTTCCCCTGCTTGCCGGGGAAATTGCGATTTCCGGTGCTTAATGTCACTTCAGAAGGACCATTCTGCCCAACCTGTCCTGCAGCACATCCTGCACATCCTGCATTCGAAACCATCGCTCCTGCATCTTTAAAAATCTGTATTAAGCCTTCGTTTAATGCCTGATTCCAAATGCTGTTGGTCGACGGAACAACTTTGAGTACAACTCCCGGAGCAACCTTACGACCTTTCAATATTTTTGCGGCTGCACGTAGGTCATCAATGCGCCCGTTGGTACAACTTCCGATGAAAGCTGAATCGATTTTTTTGCCAAACTGACTGCTTACATCAACACTGTCGTGAGGTTTCCCCGGTCGCGATACCATTGGAACAAATTTGCTGATGTCGAGCGTTTCTTCAAAAGCATATACTGCATCAGCATCAGCAGTAATTTTTTCGATTTTTCTTCCTGTGGCTTTTTCGCTGAATTTAATAATTTCGTCGGAAGAAGGAATGATAATAATGATAGCACCCATTTCGGTTGCCATCGACGAAATGGTGATTCTTTCGTCGAGTGTCAGTCTTTCTACAGCATCGCCGCAAAGTTCAACAGAATATCCGAGAAGGGTATTGGCTCCATAGTGTGCAAGCAGATTAAGAACAATATCTTTACCCGTAACATTGCCAGGACGATTGCCTTTGAGTGTTATTTTTGCCGATTCGGGTACTTTGAACCACACAGACCCATTTGCCCAGGCAGCAGCAATATCCTGGTCGCCCATACCTTGCCCGAACGAGCCTATTGCTCCCATGATGTTTGCATGTGAATCGGTCGATACAAAAGTACTACCCGGATATGCCAATCCTTTTTCGATGGCAAGGTGGGTGCCGATACCGGCATCGATGTCGTATACAGCAATACCGTTTGCACGGGCATACAAGCGGCATTTATGCTGATTTTCGGCATACTTTTGGTCGGAACCTGTTGGGTTACAATCGAAAGTGAAAAATGTTCTTGTAGCATCTTCAACGCTTAAGCCTTCGTCGGTGAGGTTCTTTACAACATTGGCTCCACCAAAGTCGCGTGCTACACGGGCATCGATAAAGATATCGACAATGTCGTTGGGTTTCACGTTTTTCTCATTGCTGTGATTTGCAAGTATTTTTTCTAAAATTGTCATTCCCATTGTATTGTATTTATGATTTCATGCAAATTTATGCAAATCAATCAGTATACAAACTTATGCAAACATTTTTTAAAACATTATTTCGGCAAAGAAACAACCTGTGGATTCTTAGCGAAGCATCAGGAACGTAATAATCAGATTCGGATGTACATAATCAACTCAGATAGAATAAACTTTTAGCAAACTGATTCCCCCTTGAAGTTATAGAAGAAAAACTTTTATCGCTTTTCTATTTTCTTGGTTACAACAATTTTACCGGAAATAATTCTTACAAAATACATCCCGGGAGTAAGAGCCGACAAGCTAAGTTCCTTAGTGTAGGTACTGGGAACAAGAGCTTCTGTGATTTCGGTTATTTTTCTTCCATAAAGATCGAACACTTCGATGTTCAGTTTCTCATTGTCGGGCAGGTTCGATAGTGCAATAACGATGAAATCGCTGAACGGATTTGGGTATATCAAAACTTCGAGAGACATAAGTGTTGATAGAAGGGACTCAGGATTGTTCCCTTCGGGATTGTTTTTTTCGCCACTGAGGGTAACTATGGCAATGTTACTGTACACATAATCGCATCCTGCACCGTTGGAGCTGATTTTAACGCGATAACTACGGGTATATGGTGCTTGGGTAACTAACTCCGGCGAATTCGCTCCTGGTACATCAATCCAAATGTCGTTCATATAGTATTGCCATTGATAAATTAAGCCAATCCCTCCATCGGCAACAACTGCGATGGGAAATTCTTCACCCGCAGTAAGGATTGTGCCACCTTCAGGTTGGGTAATAATATAAGGGTCGGGATGGACTGTTACGGTTACCGTATTTGAATACGCTGTATTACAGCCATTACCATGGGTTGATAAAGCAAGCCTGTATTGTGTTGTCTCGTTAGGAAAAACCGTAATTTTATAGTTTGTTTCACCATAGATATCACGCCAAAAACCGTCATCGTAATATTGCCATTGATAAGCACGCACGCCACAGCCACCGGTAACAGCAGTAGCGATGAGAAACGCAGATTCACCTGCGCAGAACTCGTAGTTACCATTAATTAAAATTTGCGGGTCGTTGTAAATAGTAAGTAAGGCTGAATTCGAAATGACGGTATTGCAGCCCGGTCCTTCAGCGCTTACAACGCAACGATAATAGCGGGTTAATGTGGCATTCGAAAT
>JAGOLH010000107.1 GCA_017994175.1 Bacteroidales bacterium
ATTCAAGCATTCTGCACCGCTTAAACTTTGGTGTCGGCAGACAGGAAAGTTGCCCGCAATCCTTACTGCTGCTACACTCAGCCGTTACCGCCAAGTGTAAGAAACAGACAACGACATAGAAAAATTAAAAAGTAAACCATTTTGACAGAAAAGAAAAAAGAAATATTGACAATACAGTAAATACGACAACTTGAAAATTCAAGAAAACACTTAACACATATTCCTGATTTTGAATTAATTTATATTAACAATAATTATAAACAAAAAAACAAAAATTATGGCATTAATTGATTTATTTGACAGTGGTGATAAAAAGAAAAGACTTAGCCACATTAAAAACCTCGTTGCACTAGCTGCCTCTGACGGTGAAATAGATAAAAACGAACTGGACTTGATTTTTAGAATTGGAGCAAAAGTTGGTTTAACTCGTGATGAATTGTTGAGAATTATTCAAAGACCTGAAAGCATATCTTTTAGAGCACCCGAATCTTTTAGAGAAAAAATAGAACAATTATATGACATGGTGCTCATTATGATGATTGATGGTGAAATTCATGAAAATGAAGTTGCTCTATGTAAATTAACAGCAATTAGACTAGGATTCAAACATCAGATAATTGACAGAATGGTACATGATGTAATTGATATGTTAGCAAAAGGGTTAGCACTAAATATCGTACTTTCAAATTTAGAGAGAGAGTATGCGTAAGATGTGTTTTTTAAATTTGAACATGAGAATATGAAAACTTATGACACATTCATTCCAAATTTTTTGGAAATGCAAGGAAAAATAGAAAGGGAATCCTTTCGTTTCATTGCCGACAACTGTAAAATTTGGCACAAAGGGAATTGCATTGCTGATATTGATTCATACTTTGAGATTGAAGCCGCAGTAAACTCTTTTAACGGGAAAATTGAAGTAACGTTTGATAATTCAGAAATATCTGAATATATAATTGATAATTTTTCATTCGCTGAAATATCATTAATGAATGACCGTGTGCTTTGGAGTAATAATATTTTAAATGGAGGTGCTGGATGTGATGAATATGAACCCAGTATTATGTCCCTTTTCTACTACAAAGGTAAACTCTCTAGGATTTATTTACATGTTTATAAACCTGTAGAAGTTTTAATAGAATTGGTCTCAAATCAAGAAGGAAGAATTGAAGATGTTGAAAATCCATTAAAAAAAATAGCAGAATCTCTTCAAGAAAGAAATGAGAAACAATTTGATTTGAGTAATATTACTTTTGTTTCAAATAGCCATCAACGATACGAAAATGGAATTCCTGTAAAAGGGTTGCAAAAATCTAAGCGTTCCATTAAAATTGAAGAAAATATTAATGGCTGTGAAGGTTATAGCATTAAAGGTGGTGATGGATATATTGTAACTATATTTAATTTGGAAGGCAATCATCCATTGTGGGGAAATAATATCCAAATGACCCCAAAACCTATGCGAATCATCAGTAAATCTTCTGAAAAAATTGTTTTACGTGGTTACAGAGTTGAAGCAATGACTCCCTTTGGTTGGACAGACTTTAACGGTGCAGATTATGGTTTTAGTATTTTTATTAAAAATGGAGAAATTGAATATTGCATGCTGCATATGTATGACAGGAATGTTGATATTAAATATTTTAAATAAAATTGTGACACTGAAACTAAACAATGGTTTACAAGACTGGAAGACAGAACACCAGGCAGTAACAGGAGGTATATTTTATTGCCGAGATAGTGCGGGTTTCAGCGTTTCATCATTTAATAAACTTTCGTGTAACTTGACAGGACAGTGCTCCGAAATCGGCAACAAAAACATACCGCCAAAACGTTATAGGCAAGTTTAAAAACCAAGACGGTCTCCGAAAGCCAAAGGGCTGACCACCCAATGTGACAGAAAAGAAAAAAAAGTGGAGATCAGAAACCACTTTAAAAAACGAGGCGGTTCCGAAAAGCCTTATGAGTAGGTTAAAAACAAAATATCAATTTTATGAAAAAGTATTTATTTTTTGCGATTTTTTTTGCGAGCTGTGTATTTACATTAAATGCACAGACAAAAAGTGAGTTACAAATTGGACTAGCTATGCCTCAAGGCGATTTTGCCGATGATGATGAAGACGATGCCATTTTTGATGGTTCTGGTGTAGCAAGTACTGGGTTTTACTTGGGTTACAAAATATTGTCACCACTAAAAACTGATGGGTTGTACTGGACATTTAACGCTGGAATCATGTACAATGATTTACAAAGCGACTTTAAAGATGATTTAGAGGATGAAATGGATGATGCTGATGATTATAGTTTACCAAAATACTTAAATGTACCTATATTAGTTGGATTGCAATATGAAAAGTCATTATCAGACGGTTTCAAACTATTCGGTGAAGCTGGATTAGGGCTAAATATCTTAAAACTAACTAATCGTTCGGCTTCAAAAGATGATTATGAATTTAAAGAGACATTTAAACCTTCTGTAAAATTAGGCTATAAAATTGGTGCTGGTATTGTTCTCCAGGATAAATATACAATATCTTTGAACTACTTGGGCTTAGGTTCACACAAAGTTAAATATGAACATGAAGAAAAATATGACGGAGACAGCGAGAGTTATGATGATAAATTTGAAAAAGCCCTTTCTGTTAGTTCTTTGAATATCACTTTTGGCATTCGATTTTAAAGAAGATAAAATACGACCGTATAACACATAGCGTGATAGCCAAAAAGCCCAACAACAAAAGCCCGGAAGTTACTTACACACTTACGGGCTTTTTGGTCTATCACCTGTTCAGCGACCCCGGTCCGGAGTTACTGCCTTAGGGGAAAAAGTAGCCTGTTTTTACATTCACTGGTTGGAGGTACCGTATGGACGGTTTCGATTATTCGGTATTTGTTTGTCATTTTCGCCATGACGGTAATGTTGTTTAGCGTTTTTCGATGTTGTATTTTCCATTTTCGTTTCGATGCGCATGATTTTGCTGCGCTCCGTAAAATACGGTGGCCGTTCGCCCTGTGAAGAGGAACAATGTTATTATCTTTTTGTGGTTTCATCGGCATTTGCATTTTTGAGATTTTTCGGGCTTCCCCGATTCATTGGAAAAACCACAGCAACAAGCAACAAGTGGCCTGTTTTGCATTTCGGACAAAGCGTTACATCCACACCGTATTTCTCCAGCATCCGTATCTGATACGGGATTTTAACCCCTGGCGGATGCGGTGGAAGTTGCATTACAGCCAGGATGGCATTAACCCGCTGTTTTCTTCGGTAGTTGCCCAATATTCCGTAATGCCTCATCTTTACAAAACCTTTGGGCAAAATGTGCTGCTCAAAACGCCTGACAAACTCATGCAACGACAATACCATCGTTTTCATTCGTTTATGGTCGGCATAGTCCTTATACCGAAAACTGACACTGTTTTCGGTAATTTCCAAAATGCGGTAATTTGAAATGGCCACTTTATGGGCATATCTGGCCAGGTACTCCACCACCTGCGATACGCTGCCCATGGGCTGTTTGGCATACACCAGCCACTCTTTGCGGTAAAGAATGTCTTTAAGCTGTTTCCAGTTGCAGCTTTCAGGAACCTTTATTTTTCCATCTCCAATCAGTTTATTAAGACGTTCCAGGAAATAGCCTTTGTAAAGCGGTTCCATCACCTTGTAAGGAAACAGGTAGCCATAACGGACACTTTTCTTAAGGTTGTGCCAACGGTTGTTGTTGTCGGCTCCGCCACCGCTCACTATGCAGTGAACATGCGGATGGAAAGAAAGTTGCTGTCCCCAGGTATGCAACACGGATGTTATGGAGGGAGTAGCCCCCAGCCATTGGGGATCGTGGCACAAGGTAAGCAGGCAGCGCGAAGCGCTGCCGAAGAGCAGCTTAAACAAAGCCTCCCGGTTGCCCATCACCAATACATTCAACTCGTGGGGCAGGGTAAACACCACATGAAAATACTTCACCGGCAACAGTTCATTCATCCTTGCTTCCTGCCATTCATCCTGCTTTTGCCAGTTGCACGAAGGGCAATGGCGGTTACGGCAACTGTGGTAGCGGTAATGAATATGCCGGCACCCGGGATCATCACATTGAAAATGATGATAACCCAATGCAGCAGTGCGGCAGTTGGCCAGATTTGTAAGCACCTGGTGCGAAAAAGGATTAACGTATTCAGCCCATGCCGTTTGCCTGATGATTTGCTGAACCGTATGGCGTGGTTTCAAAGCAGCCGGGTTGACTTTGGAATATTGGCTATCTGGTCATCTTCCCTGAAAAGCTCGTCTAATGGATTGACAATCAGGTTTCGTTTGGATGTTTGCAG
Organism: Bacteroidales bacterium; assembly: GCA_017994175.1. GTDB lineage: Bacteria > Bacteroidota > Bacteroidia > Bacteroidales > ML635J-15 > JAGOEF01. The sequence continues at coordinate 4,321 of JAGOLH010000107.1, forward strand.
ATGGAGGTAAATCATGGTGGTTTTTATGTCGCTATGTCCCAACAACTCTTTGATGGTGTGAATATCCACCCCTGCATCGAGCAGATGGGTAGCAAAGCTGTGACGAAGGGCATGGGTTTTATGCTCTTTATGCGATAATCCGGCGTGATTATAAGCCTGCCGTACCGTCCACTGAATGGCGCCTGCCCACATGGGTTGCCCAGGCCTTATCCCTTCAAAGAGGTAAACCAGCGGTTTTACCTTCTGGTTTCTGTAATAAGTACGCAATGTTTCAACCACCCGTTTCGAAAGCAGGGTATAACGGTCTTTACGGCCTTTTCCGCAACGCACAAACAGGCGGTTGTTTTTGCTGTCAACGTCGGTGAGTCGAAGCAAGCGTAGTTCTTCGAGTCGCAAACCCGAACTGTAAAACAACTCAACAATGGCTTTTTGCTTGGGGCTGCGGCAACTGTTAATGAGCCGCTGCATCTCCTCTTTGGTAAGATAGTGCGGCAGCTTGAACTCCCGTTTGGGATAGAGCTTTGAGGGCACATCATAAGGACGTTTGAGTACATGGCGAAAGAAGAAAGCCACACTTTGAGCCGTCATCTTGCTTTTGCTGTACGAAACCTGGTGAACGGTTTTCAGATAATGGAGGTAATCAATGATATGTGCATCAGTCCACTGCTGAGGCGACAGATCGGGAAAATAAGCGCAGATGTAGCGGATCTCGCGCAAATAGGTAGCAATACTTCGCGGTGAATAGTTGCCCGCGATCATTGTTTTCTGGAGAAGCCGCAAGGCTTCTTCCGACTGAGGATGCATTTTTTTTCCATGATAATTAAATTTTAAATTAACATCCGAAATTAACTATTTTTGTCCAGCAAGCCGGTGGCGAAAAGCTCCCCTTAGCTCTGCTAAGGGGTCGCTTGAACATTTTGTATAAGTAATGGCAGACAATGTGGTAAATGTATAGGTTTGTAGCCCGCTCAAACCGTGTAGCTGTTTGATAGGAAATTACCACGTAATCTGCCATTACTCATACAATTTACCGTTATCTGCCATTGCTGAGGTGAGAATTAAATGAGTCCAATATCAGAAAATCAAAAAACCGAAATCATTGCCTTATTAACGTAAGGCAAACTAAGCAGAGAGCAAATCGCTGCGAAAGCTGGAGAATCTCCAGGAACGATCAGCGCAATCAAGACCCATTTGACAATGGGCACCTATACTGAACCTTCAGTAGCTGAAGAAGTCATCGAGGCGATGGAGACAACTTTTGGGCTTGAACGCGACCTCCAGATTGCTCTGCACTCCAACATTAAACAGCTTGAGCAAGGACTCCTCCGCTGCAGCATGACTCCTGTCGTGTGGCAATCCCATCCCTACCTCTCAACAACACTTACTACTCCCATCCTTAGGTTTATAACACATAACCTTACCGGATTATCTTTTTACTTATTTCTAACACTTACTTTCTTTTTCTCTACGACCACTTTTTTCTTCTTCTACACTACCACACGAGAGGACTAGCTTCGTTGAGCTCTCCGCCGTCTGGCGGATCGGTTCGTGCGGTAGCGGGGCACACATTTGAGTATTGACGAAACATCTCTATCCAATGGTGAGCTTTACACGATTCTGACCAACAAGGCTTCCAAAAGACAAAAAGGCTGTCGTTGCCGTTGTGAAAGGCACAAAGGCCGAAGAAGAAATGGAGGTATTAGACAGGTTGCCCGATATGTTGCTTGATGCCGTTGAGGAGGTAAATCCTATTTCTTTTCGGACGTTTAGCTCAGCCGGTTCAGAGCATCTGCCTTACAAGCAGTGGGTTGGCGTTCGAATTGGTTATAACATATCCAGTGGACTTTTGATTTTCGCTTTGGCAATATCGGTGATATGTGTGTAGATTTCGGTGGTTTTAACCGAACTATGACCCAGAAGCTGCTGAATGTACCTGATATCTGTTCCATTTTCGAGCAGATGTGTCGCAAAACTATGACGTAGGATATGTGGCGAGACCGTTTTTGTTATTCCTGCTTTCGTTGCAGCCGTTTTC
>JAGOLH010000034.1 GCA_017994175.1 Bacteroidales bacterium
AAAAACCAGAATAACTTTACCAAGTTATTTCCGGTTTTTAACACTACTTTTACATCATCATCAGTTCTTTTAAAGATTTCAATTAAGAATACAAAAAAGTGGTCTAAGGAATGGGGAGTAGTTTAATCGCATTCCCAAATAGTTAAAGTTCTATCATGTATTGATTGAATAGCAAATTCGTCAAATACTTTAGGTATATTTTCATTGCAAAAAGGACAAACACCATTTTGTTTATAAAAGTTTTTGTAACTTTTAGGCATTTCATATATTTTGGTTGTACGATTCAACGAATCTTTGTCATATGAAAATCTGTCAATAATTAATTCCTGGAAATTTAGATTTATTTTATTCATTTTATTACTAACTATTTTGAATACACATTCTAAGGGTTCTGACTAACGGTCACGCAAATCTCTGATTTTCATATGTGACTATTTTGGTTGGAGCTCCGTAACTCAATGTTTTTCATTTTCAGGGTTGCCGCTAACGGATGGCAATAAGAAACGTAGGGCATTTCGAAGCTTCTACTTATTAAGTTACCAAGCCGTTTATTAAATGTTATGTCGTTCAAATATAGCGCTTTCTGCCCTATGTTTTTTATTGCGTGTTGTGGTGTCGTTATTTCTTTAATAATAAGTCATTTAAGCTATATTTTTTATTAATTACATCTATGTCCACATCTTTTGGTATTCCACTGACTTTTCCAGTCTGTGAAAATTGCCAAATTGTCCAACTTGATTTATCTCTCATGTTCGGTGAATTTTCACCATATCTTCCTATTAAAAAATGATACGAATTATATTTTCCAGAAAGGTGGTGATTGTAAAAACTATTAACTGTATAAATCATTGGTTTTGACCCAAAATGATTTTCGACCATATCTAAGAACTCTTGGAAATTCTTATGAAATTCTGAGTCATTCCAATTTTTTCTTTCTTCGACATCGACTAATGGTATTAGATCTTGTTTGTTTTTATCAACGCAATTGATGAAATTCTCAAACTGGTCTTCTACAGAAGATGTCGTCCTGAAGTAATGATAACTACCAACCAAAAGGTTGTTGTTCTTAGCTCCCTTAAAATTTTGTTGGTAATTCTTGTCAATGTATGCCGCTCCTTCTGTGGCCTTTATATAAACAAAACTGATTTTTTTCCCTTTCCAATTCTTAACTTTAGCCCAATCAATATTTTTTTGATGGTGTGAAACATCAATTCCATATATATCTCCCATTTCATTCATGGCTCTTTTCGAAGTCGCTTTATTTGTATTTGAGAAGAGTTTGTTTTTTACTCTCGTCAAAATGTCATTTTGGGATATAATTATTGCAGATAATCCTACTATTATTAGACCAAGAATTATTAGTAAAATATTTTTTTTCATAAACTCAATCTTCCATATTTAATGCACCACAACGAGTGAATAACCGTAACTGTGGTGGATATTTTTTAATTAGACATAGGGTTGATAATTCACTAAATTGTTGAAAATCAATAATAAATCCGTTTGTAAGCAATTTGTCCCGTTTTTCCATGATTTTTTTGCCCAAATTTTCGGTGAACTCCATTTTCAAAACTACGAATGTTAATTTCAATATCCAAATTATTCATTAACCATTTTATTATTGCAGCTTTAAAAATTGGTAATTCTCCTGAGAACCACTGCAACGGACTGTTGTAAAAAAAATGTGAAATCAACAACAAATGACTGTCAGTTAGCTTGTTGTATGCCCTGATTTAGTTTTCGAAAGCCTGCTCAAACTGTTCTTTATATCCGATATACAATGCGTCGGTCTTGCCCCGGACCTGACCAATAAAATTGATATACCCCTCCAGACGCTGGAGGAATTTTCCCTCCTGAAAGGGTTTGGCTTTTCCCGATATCTTAAAATGCTTCCGGGTTGCGGTCTCAACACCGTTGGTGCTCAGGTCATGAAGCATTGCGCGGATTTTCTTTAGCATCTTTCGGTTTACATTTACTTTTTCGTTCACTGTAAGCCCTGTAACTATCTGCCTCCGGTTTGCCGGTCGTATTCTCAGTTTGTTGCTGTTAATTTCGAAATTGTTTTTTTGAATCAAACTAATGATATCAAGCAAGGTATTTGTTTCGATTGCAGCGTTCGATGAAAACGTTAAATCATCGGCATAGCGCGTATACTCCAGATTGTGGGTTGCGCAAAACGCCTTGAGGTCGGCATCCAGATTCAAACAGATGAAATTAGAAATTACGGGTGAGCTCGGTGCACCTGCCGGTAGCCTTCCTTCGTAAGTGCAAAGCAGCGTGATTGCGGTTGCAACTTGATCGCTATATCCAAAAACGGGAGAGGAGAACAAGTCAAGAACCTGCTTTGCCGTAATACGCGGAAAAAAATCCTTCAGGTCAATATTCAGTAAATGTTTCTTGCCCGTGTGCGCTTTGGCATTTTCAACAATATTGCAATGTGATCCCAAGTAGTGCGGGTTTACAACAAAGCCATGGACTTCTTCTGGTTTAATCATCAGATAATAAGCCTGAAGAAAATAATTCAACCGCTTCTGAATGGCTTTTAGTTTTTTATTGGGAGCATATATATGTCTGTTGCCACCACGTTTTTTCTTAATGGTATAGTGTGTGTATTGCGGGTTATTAATAATGGATTCCAATTGAAGTAACCCTGATTTAAAAAAACTGCACAAATCAATCGGTGTTTCTATCGAAAGCAGATACAGCGCATTCAACTGATGCTTCTCAAGTATCTCCAGTGCAACCGGCAATCTCAATGAACCATCGGCAAGGTGGTTTTGGAGTACACCTTTATTTCTTCTGGCGAATTCAATTATGGTTGATGTGTTGGTCATGCTTAAAAAAAATTGAGCCGTTGCAAATTATCTTTTGACTCGCTGACTATTTACGAGGGCGAACGAAGTGAACAACGGAGTGAGACCACGTAAATAGTCGAAGTTCATTCCTTCCACACTGTAAGGGTTGCAGGAACACAACCACCATGTCGTACTTTCTTTTGACATCATAATTTTTTAAAACAACGGCTCAATAATGTGTATTTTTAAAATGGTGAATCAAAACTGGAATCTGAACCGGACTCATCACAGGATTTACTGTCGGGGGATAGCAAGCTGCGTAATCTGTTTTTCGAAAACTCGAAATTGTTTTTATAGCCGGTAAAATTCATAAACCGCGTAAAGTCTTTATCTATCATAAGTTGAATCGACCCTGTGCCGCCATTACGGTTTTTTGCCATTATTATTTCAACAATCCCTTCTGTGCAGTTGCCTTCTCTGTCTTCAATCATACCGTAATACTCAGGTCTAAAAATAAATATTACCTTATCAGCATCCTGCTCAATGGCTCCACTCTCTCTCAAATCCGAAAGGTGCGGTTTCTTTTCCCCCGTTCTCATTTCAACAGCACGGCTCATCTGACTGGATGCAATTACGCATACATTCAGTTCTCTCGCAATGTTTTTTAATTCCCGGCTGATATAACTGATTTCGACTTCGCGGTTATTCTTGTATTTTGAAGAACTCATCATTTGCAAATAGTCAATTATAATCACTTTTACACCATTTTCACAGATGTGCTTTTCACACATTTTTTTTAGCTGAGTCACCGAATTGCTGCAACTGTCGTTTATAGAAATGTTGCAAGCTGCGATTGTTTTTCCGGCTGCTGTCAATTTTCCTTTCTGCTCAGCGCTCAAATCCTGCTGTATAATATTTCCCGCTGCTATCCCCGAAACTGCAGCAAGAAAACGGTTAACCAGAGTGGGTTTTGGCAGATCGAAGGTGAAATATAACACGGGATGCTCTTGCGCCATATTCAGCGAAAGATTAATAAGCAACTGCGTTTTCCCCATCGACGGTCTGCCTCCGATAATTACCAATTCTCCCTGCGAAAATCCTCCGAACGTAATATCAAAATCACGGAAACCGCTTTTAATAATGTTATAATCCTTTACGCCCCGCAGCAACCGGGTAAGGTTTTCTTCAACAAGCCCTGAGATGTTTTCCGATTCTCTGACGACTATATTTTGAAACTCTTTCTCATAAATCAGTTGCTTAAGTCGCAACAAAATTTCACGCTCATTGCTCGTTGGGGAGGCAATGATTTTTTCGATTTGGTGTTTTAAATTTTCTTCCATGGTGTAAAATTAATGCAATACCACAGTCGATTCTCGGTTGTTGAAAACTATTTTTTAGAATATTATTTAATAGTTCAGAAAGCCTCCCGTGGAAATGTGTATTAAAGAACGATAAAAAGAGATGGTGAAATTATTCCTTAATAAACTTATATATCGTATTCGAGCCTTTCCCCAGTTTAAGATAATATAATCCCGGTACTACACCGGAAAGCTCAATTGTTGTTTTTGAGTTTAGCTTCCCGGATAAAATACTGCGCCCGGAAACGTCGTTGATGGCGAATGATATTTCATCGGAGGGTTCTGGAATTAAAACATAGAGAATGTCGCTGGCAGGATTGGGATAAAGAGTTACACCCCCTGAATGGGTTCCTGTGAATATACTGTTTGGGTCGCAGAACACCACCTCCATCACTACCCCCGGTCCCTGAATATAGTCGGGACACTCATCTGGAGCCCCCTCAACATAATAGAGCCCCGGAGAATTTACCGTAAGTTGTTGAGAATGCTCTCCCTGTATCATTTCACCGTTTTTGTACCAAATAATATTAATTGTATATGGGTTGTTAAGGGTGAAAACAACTTCATCGCCTTCGCATATAATGGTTTCTCCGTTGGTGCCAATAGTAAACTCACCAGTGGTTTCAATGGTAGGAGGTAAAAAAGTATAGCCGTCCACAAAGAATTCTTCCGACAAATAACTCTCTCCGTTATAACCTACTTCTACCGATAGATAGCAGGCTGCAAAATTATAATAGTCAATCGTCAGATTCTGGTTAACAGCACCTTCAATGGGTAAGGTCTCCGAAGAGCCATAATATCTTCGGTACCACTGATATGTCTCATAAATTCCGGTGCTCACTTCTCCGCTGCTTTCAGGGCACAGCATAGTATTACCCGTAATTTCAGGGGGTATTTCCAGAACATAAGGTTGCACATTGGTAATTTCATAGATTTTACCATTAGCGTATCGTGGGGTATATATTCTTATGGTATCGTCGTTTCTGCCATCGCCCGCATCAACCAGTGCTGTGGCACCTGTGGCAGCGTCAATTGTACTGAAATTGTACACCTGAGTCTGCTCATTAAAGCGGTATTCTCTAAAGGCTGAATCAACATCCGTGCTGTAAATATACAATTTACAATCGCTTTTGGGTCTTGCTCCGAAAAGAAAACTGCGTCCGAACCGACCGCTTATCTTGTTTTGAAGCCATACAGTTCCGTTCCATGTATATTCATAAATACCACTGTTATCCTGCGTGAGAACGCGGTTCTGGTGGTCGTTTCGCAAATCGGTTACGATTACCGTTTCTGGCCAGCCATCGGCGGCCGATATTGATGTTGAATCGGTGTATCCGGCTCCGGTCCATGTGTATTCCTTTACATGGTTTCCCGAAACGTAATATCTGACCTGACCATCGTTTCGTCCTTTGGCAATTGTTGTAGGTCCTTCTGTTCCATGCCCTAAACTTACATTATGAATATTCCATCCGCTTCCGTTCCAGGTATATTCCCGATGAATAATCCACCCATCTACGTAAACACGGGTTGTGCCATCGCCTCTTGCATCACCAATGGTAACCGATAGCATGGGCTTGGCTGTGGTTTGTATCAGCGACGAAACCCAGGCAGTTCCGTTCCATGAATATTCAAATACCCTGCTGGTGGTGCCGCCCCATTCCACAGCATACAGGCGGTTGACATTATCGTTTCGCCCTTCACCAACAGCAATTGTAATCAGGTTTTTAAGCCCTGTGGCTATGGTACTTGTCATAACCCAGGTCGTTCCTGACCATGTCCATTCATAAATTGCTGCATCGGAAGGCTCACCACGCGTGGTCACATAAATACGGTTGATACCATCGTTTCTGCCATTGCCAACGCAAATGCCATAGGTTTTATCGTTGGGACAGGTTCCTACTTCGCGCACTATCCACTGCTGGCAAAAAACCGGAGAAGCCAAAAACAATAAAAAAAGAGCGAAAATGTTGTTTACCATTTATTTACATATATTTGCGCAAATTTAATTTTTCGTTTATGACTTTAATTAAAACAGGAAAATATTTCTTCATTTTTCCGGGTTTTTTTCTAATATTATTTTACTCACTGGGTTGCGAAAGTACGTACATTCGAATGGGGGATGAAGGGACTCATACTGCACCAGCTGATACAGTTAAGCTCTCAACTCATGTACAACCGGTTTTATACAACAAGTGCGCTTCATGCCATTTTGCCGGAACCACGCTTGACCTTGAATCTGCCGACATTTACAATAGTCTTATAAGCGGAAATTTTGTCGATACCGCTTCACCCGAAAACAGCCGGCTTTTTTCAGAACCCGATCCCGGGCATGCTGACGATTATCTTACGGTTGATGAACATACGCTAATAGTGCGTTGGATTCAACAGGGAGCTAAAAACAATTAACCTATATGGTAAAAAATATCCTTTCAAAATTTGCAATAATTGTAGGTATTGTGCTGTATTGCGGGTTGGTTATGGGGCAAACCGATACACTTCCGAATAGCGCAAAGATTCACAAACCTGTAATTAATCCATGGTCAGGATCATTGATCATTAATAATCAAACCACTGAATTGTCTCCCAAAAATGGCCTGGATTTTGTAATTCATCACCGGTTTACGTCGGTAGAAAACGGATTGAGCGATTTATTCGGGCTCTACAGTGCGTCGAACATCAGGTTGGGGTTGCAATACAGTATTACGAACAATTTTATGGTTGGATTCGGTTCTGAAAAGGATAACAAATGTCAGGAGTTTTTCCTGAAATACCGGTTTCTTACGCAAACGCGCGACGGCGTTATCCCTGTTTCGGTTGCTGCCTATGCAAGTGCTGCTATCAATGCCCGCGAGAAAGCGTATTTTGGCACTGATTACCGATTTGCCAACCGGATGTCGTATTTTACTGAACTGTTGATTTCAAGAAAATGGTATGAACGGCTTTCAACTCAGTTGTCGGTTAGCTATGGGCACATTAATAAAGTGGAAAGCAACCGTGTGGTATCGGGCGATACCATATCTGAAACCGTTACATATTACCCAAAATTCTACAACGATGCACTCGGGTTGGGTATTGCAGCCCGCTTTAAAGTGATAGGCTCATGGACACTTGTGGGTGAGTTTGAATACCCCATGGCATTGGGAAAAGGTGGCAGACACGGAAATAGCAGCATTCCCCGTAAACTTAAACCAAAACCTGACGCAGCTCTGGGCTTCGAAGTGAGTACGATGACCCATGTTTTTCAACTTTTTGTGTCTTCATACAGGGCAATTGTTCCACAATACAACTTGATTACCAATACTTACGATTTTACCGAGAAAAGTGGTATTATGCCCGGATTTAATATTATTGTCAAATTTTGAATTTGTTTTATGAAAAATAAAAATCTATCGAAGTTTTTAATAGTAACTGTTTTATCGGCAGGATTGATGTCATTCCTAGCCGTGGAGTTGGTCAAAGACCCATGGAATGTTCCTGCACAATATAAAACCATGAAAAATCCGGTGAAAAAAGAAGCAACCAGCATTGCTGATGGTAAAGCACTGTTTGAAGCTACTTGCGCCACCTGCCACGGGAAAACAGGTAAAGCTGACGGGGTGAAGTCGAAAAACCTTACAATTGAAATGTTCGATTTGTCGGCAGCCGATTACCAATCGAAATTCTCTGATGGAGAAATATATTATCAGTCTTTTATTGGCCGCTATCGCTGGCACGATTTTACAAAAGTAATTCCGGATGAATCGGATCGCTGGTCGGTAGTGAATTATATTCGAAGTCTGAAAAAGTAATTTTTTAATTTTTTTTTTCTGATGATTTTTCCTTGCTGATACTTTTATTAATGCAGAACAGGGCGCTCCAGACCGGGATTGAATAATTTGAAAACAATTATGACCATAAAACAATTCAATAAATGAAAAAAAAGGTATTACTACTTTTAGCTCTAGCGGCATCATTCGGTGCTGGTTTCGCAGTTAACGCGATATTTACGCAACCAACTGAAAAACAAATACAAATGAAACGTGTAACCGGAATAGGAGGCATTTTTTTTAAATGCAAAGATCCCGAAAAACTTAAACAATGGTATCAGACGCATCTTGGATTTGACATTAATGAATTTGGGGCTATGTTTGCCTGGCGTGAGGAAGCTGATTCATCAAAAACAGGATATACAGTCTGGAGTCCGTTTTCCGACAGCACCGATTATTTTGAACCTTCCTCTAAGGACTTTATAATTAACTACCGTGTCGAAGACCTCGAAGGGCTGGTAAGTGAGTTGCAAAACGAAGGGGTAACAGTGCTCGATAGCATTGAAACCTATGATTTTGGCAAGTTCGTTCATATTCTTGACCTTGAGGGAAACAAAATTGAATTGTGGGAGCCCACCGATTAAACGCAGGTGTTACCGTCTGTTTTTTGTAATTTCTCCTTCGCGCTTTCCCTGCTGACGTAAATTCCGAAGGGGTTTCTTTTTTACCATACCACCCTTTGCATCGAAAATGGGGTTCATAATTACGAATGCTTTTATATCGATTTTATCGATTTCGTTTTTCAGTTTCGAAAGCTCAAGACGGGTAATTACTGTGTACACAACTTCCGTATCTTTCAGCAATTCGCCACGCGGAGCAAAACCATTCTTTGCCATATAGAGAGTGCAGCCCCTTCCCAGATTTTCGATAATGGCAAGCCTCACTTCTTCGGGTTTGTCGGTAATTATCGAAACCCCGATATATTCTTCAATACCATCAACAATGAAATCAACGGTCTTCGAAGCTGCAAAATACGTGAGAATGGCGTACAGTGCTGTTTCTACAGAAAGTATATAAGCGGCTGAAAGAAAAATGAATACATTGAAAATGAGTATTACCGTACCCACCGTAAGGGAGAATTTTTTATTCAGATACACAGCCATCACTTCGGTTCCATCCAACACAGCCCCGCCTCTGATGGCAAGTCCGATTCCCAGACCTAAGAAGAATCCTCCGAAAGCAGCAACCAGAAGTTTGTCGTGAGTAACCACAGGGTAGGGGATAAAATGCACGGCTATTGCAAGCAGTGTAATGGCTATGATGCTTTTCACCGCAAATTGTCTGCCTACAGTCGACAACGCCAGTAACATGAAAGGAATGTTTAATATCAGTATCAGTAACGATACCGAAATACTGCTTACGTTGCTGATGATAAGCGAAATACCGGTTATACCGCCGTCGATAAATGAGCTGGGCATCAGGAACCCTTTAAGTCCGAAGGCAGCTACAAGCACTCCTGCAGCAATAAATGCGCAGTTGATAAGAAAATGCTTTGCATCGATTTGGCGTCGCTGCAACTCGGCAATATGTTCGTGTTTACCGGGTTGCCTGCCTTTACGGATGTATTCCCGTTGCAACATGCCTGCCAGTAACCGTTGAAACAATGAACTCATCTTGCGCTGCTATTTGATGGGTTTTACCGAATTTGCAATGGAATACAGTTTTTGAATATCATTGAAACCGTATTCGTGAAATTCGTCAGAAATAATGGCAAACGGACTGTTGGCACCTGTAACGACACAAACCAGATAAAAACAGCTGTCATTTTTATCGTGCGTTGCCTTATATACAACCTGACTGTCGTTTTCAAGCACGTACCGGTCAAATTCTTTAAAAATATCATTTTCTGCATCTTCGCGGTATTGTGCAAGTGTATTTTTACTGTTGCGTATATTCATTCTCACGTCGGAAGCTGCATTTAACTGTATCACTATCTGATCGCTGGTGCCCTCATCGGTAATAAGCTTAGAAGTGTAGACGTCTGCATCGGGTGGCACCATAACAGTAAGCGGAAATCCGTATTCCGAAAGGTCTTTCTGAACGAAATCAGCAGGGGTTTCACAGGTAAGCACAAACTCTGAATCAGTTTTGTTGCTATTACTTTCGCTGGTTTTGTCTTTTCTACTACCTCCGCACGATATCAGCATTGTGGATATAATAATTACTGACAGGAAAAATGAATATTTCATCTGCAATGATTTTATGTGTTAAAACTACTAAATAACAGGTTATGTTGAAAGATAAATTCGAAGTTAATTGCCAAATTATTAATAATGGTTTGTTACTTTTGTAAGGAAAAGTTCAATATATGACACGTATCGGTCGCCAGATGCCTCATTTTGAGGAAATTGATCTGAATAGTATATCTGCAGAATTTTCTGCCGACCGAAAATACAGGTACGTGCTTACGGCGCATTACCGCAATTCGCTGTTGCGAAGCGATGCCAATGAACAGATTGCGGTTGTGCTGAAGAATCCGAGTTCTGCCGATGCATTCAAATCAGACGCTACCATCCGTAAGGTAGAAACATTTGTACACAAACATTTCGAAAAAGCTAAAACGCTGGTTATTCTTAATATTTTTGCATTGCGTGCCACCGATGCATCCGATGTTCAGCAATGTTTTCTGCAATATGGCTATGATTATATCACCGGTGATGAAAACAACCAATACATTGCAAAAGTGCTGAAGCAATCCGATGCAATAATTTGTGCATGGGGAGGCAACAGCGGTATCGATAAAACAGTGTACAATAAGCGTATTGCCGAAGTGAAAAGCCTGTTGAAATCTTGTGGCACGAAATGCTATGAGGTTAAATCGCCGGCAGCTACAAACGAACCCCTGCACGGACTTATGTGGGGCTACAATTACGAGTGTGTCTTATTTACGCTATATTAAATCTGTAGTAATGACTGAACTGAAGAATCCTTTCACACGGCAGCACGATTTCAATTGTTTCGGCTGTTCTCCCGACAACAGTAACGGATTGCACCTGCAGTTTGCTGCTGAAGGCGATAAGGTTATTTGCGAATGGGCTGTTCCTGCCGGTTTCGAGGGGTGGCCAGGAGTAGTGCATGGCGGTATTACCGCAACTATGATGGACGAAATTGCCGGTTGGTATATATTTGCCATTCTCGGGGTTGCTTGTATGACAGTAAACCTGAACATACATTACGAAAAACCATTGTACAGCCGTAACGGAAAAATCAGAGCTGAGGCTGTCTGTATCGAACGACACAAGCGCATAGCAAAGATTCGTGTAGATGTCAGTAATTCCGATGGCTCACTGGCAGCCTGGGGTGAGCTAAAATATTATTGTTTCACCGAGGAGGAATCGAAATCGAAAATGAATTTTCCGGGAAAAGAAGCGTTCAGGTAACAAGTTATTTACCACGCTGATTCCATGTGAGTTTTTGCTTTTCGTTGTAGTGTATCTTTTCGTTATCGAAAAGCCATTGTATTACCTTGATCACTTTGTTGTCGTCGTGATTGATCTCATCGATGAGGTCGTTCAGAAAAATTGGTTTTTGCTGTATGTGCTCTTTTATTTCACTCAATATCAGGTCGAACTCATACTTGCTCAGCGACAGCTCGTTGCGGCGCTTACATACATCACATTTCCCGCAGCGCTCGGCGTCGGTTTGTCCGAAGTAGGCGAGTAATATCTGACTGCGGCATTTGTTGGTTGAATTGGCATACTGAAGCATGGCGTTCATCCTGGTAATATAACGTTCTTTCTGCAATTCATAATTGCGCTTGTTGATGTAAACCGATTGCAGTTCGATTCGCTCCGAGAGCAGCACTACTACCGGTTTGTTCTTGCGAGGTATGTATTTGATGATATTCAGTTTTTGCAGGTTGATCAGATAGGTGTAAATAGTATCGACCGTGGTACCCGCTTTTTTTGCCAGATATTCCTCGCTGAAATTCACATAATCGTTGAATACACCTGTATAATTTCGAAGCATGAGCTTTATAAAAGCATCGTATTCTTTTTTCTCTACCTGAAAATTATACAATTCGTCTCTTTTTACAGGAAAGTGAATTTTCGAAGGATTGTTCAATGCATCGTTATACTCAAGGTATCCTTCGAGCTGCAGCGTTTTTAGGCTGTTAAAAATGGTGATTACATCGAGTGAAAACTTCTTGGCAAAGTCGAACATATCGAATTCGAACGACATGCTTCTGCCTGCACCAAGCGGCAACCCGAAGTAATTATGCAAAGCTTCATACACCCTTATTATGCTTGATATTTCGGGAAACGACCGGCTGATGCGCTGCTTTACAGCGGTTTCATCGGCAGGACTAAAGAGTAAGTACGCCACCGAATCGTTCCCATCGCGTCCTGCCCGCCCGGCTTCCTGAAAATAGGCTTCGGGTGAGTCAGGTAAGTCCATGTGTATCACATATCTTACATCGGGCTTGTCGATACCCATGCCAAATGCATTGGTGCAAACCATCACACTGGTTTTATCGTTTTGCCAGGCATCTTGTTTCATGCTGCGGATTTCGGGGCTTAATCCGGCATGATAGTAATCAGCAGACAATTTATACTCCTGCAGCATAAGGGCAAGTTCTTTTGTCCCCTTACGATTTCTTACGTAAACAATACCGGTTCCGGGTGTATTGGTGATAATTTTAAATAGATGCTTTAGCTTATTTTCGGTTTGCACTACGGTGTATGTCAGGTTTTTACGTTCAAAACTCTGCGTGAATACATTTTCTTTCGGAAAGAGCAGTTGCTTTTGAATGTCGGCAACTACCTCTCGCGTTGCAGTTGCTGTTAATGCCAACACCGGAATGCCGGGAAAAGATGTACGGATTTTTGCAATTTCGAGATACGATGGTCTGAAGTCGTAGCCCCATTGCGATATGCAATGTGCTTCGTCCACGGTGATGAGGTTAACATTCAGGTAGGGAATTCTTTCGGTGAAACTTTGCGTTTGCAGGCGTTCAGGCGATACATACAGAAATTTGTATCCCCCGTTGATCACATTCATAAAGGTAAAATCAATCTCATCGCGGCTCATGCCGGAATAGATAGCTGCAGCGCGTATGTCTTTTTTTCGAAGGTTTTCTACCTGATCTTTCATGAGCGCAATCAATGGTGTAACTACAAGGCATAACCCGTTTACCGAAAGTGAATATACCTGAAAAATTATTGACTTTCCGCCTCCTGTCGGAAGCAAGCCAAGCGTGTCGTTGCCGGCAGCAACCGAACGAATGATTTCTTCCTGCAGTGGCCTGAATTTGGTATATCCCCAATATTTGGTTAATATGTTTTTATAATCGCTCATGCGGAAGATTAATAATCTTTAAAACAAATTTAACATTCTAACGCTGTGATAACAACATTTTTTTTAATTTCGTGAAATTTTAATGAAAGTTCACTTATGTCATATGTTTCAGATAAAATTATTGGAGAAGGCCTGACCTTCGACGATTTGTTGCTGGTTCCCGGTTACAGCGAAGTGTTGCCGTACATGGTAAACGTGGCGTCGCGTTTCTCCCGGAATATTACATTGAATACGCCGATAATTACTGCAGCTATGGACACTGTAACTGAATACCAGATGTCGATTGCCATTGCCAGAGAAGGTGGTATTGGTGTTATCCATAAAAACATGAGCATCGAAGAGCAGGCCCGTCAGGTGAGGTCGGTTAAAAGAGCTGAAAATGCCATGATTTCTGACCCTATCATTATTAATGATCAGGCAACAGTGGGTGATGCACTCAACCTAATGAAGGAATTTCATATCGGTGGCATTCCTGTTGTCGATAAAAATCACATACTTAAAGGCATTGTTACTAACCGCGACCTACGCTTCCAGAATAACCCATCGAAACCCATTCGTGAGGTAATGACTTCCGAAAATCTAATTACAACAAGTCAGAACATCAATCACGAAGAAGCCAAAGAAATATTGCAGCGTTACCGCATCGAAAAACTTCCGGTGGTTGATAAAGATTATAAACTTGTAGGTCTTATAACCTACAAGGACATAACCAAAGCTGCTGACAGCCCAAATTCATGCAAGGATGAACAGGGGCGCCTCAGGGTAGCGGCTGCGGTGAGTATTGCTGCGAATACGCTTGATCGTATGGATGCTCTTGTAGCTGCCAATGTGGATGCAATGGTTATCGATACTGCTCATGGTCATTCGAAAGGCGTGATCGATATGCTGAAAGTAGCCCGCAAGCGCTACCCCAATATTGACATTGTGGTGGGAAATATAGCCACCGGCGAAGCTGCAAAAGAGCTTGTAAAGTATGGTGCTGATGCGGTTAAAGTAGGTATTGGTCCAGGATCTATATGCACCACCCGCATTATTGCCGGTGTTGGCGTTCCGCAGGTTTCAGCCATTTTCGATGTGGCTCAGGCGCTTAAAGGCACAGGCGTGCCATTAATAGCCGATGGTGGCATTCGCTTTTCAGGCGACATTGTAAAAGCTATTGCTGCCGGAGCAGATAGCATTATGGCAGGCGGATTGTTTGCCGGTACCGATGAATCGCCGGGAGAAACTATTATTTACAACGGCAGGAAATATAAATCTTATCGCGGTATGGGCTCTATCGAAGCGATGCAGATGGGTTCGAAAGATCGCTACTTTCAGGATATGGAAGACGATATTAAAAAACTTGTGCCCGAAGGGATTTCAGGTCGGGTTCCTTTTAAAGGCACGGTTGGAGAAGTGATTTATCAACTGATCGGTGGACTGCGCTCAGGAATGGGTTACTGCGGATGTAAGGATATTGACGAGATGCATCGGAATGCCCGTTTTGTAAAAATAACCCATTCCGGAATGATTGAGGGTCACCCGCACGACGTAACCATAACCCGTGAGGCACCTAATTATACTAGAGAAAATTAATTTTATTAAAGAATCAGAATTATGAAAAAAGTATTCATTTTTTTATTCGTTTTGTTTGCTGCAAGTAGTCAGATTATTGCACAGGATGATGTGTTGCTGGAAATCGACAATCATAAGATCGATGTAAATGAGTTTCTGCACATCTATCAGAAAAATAACAACGATGCCAATTCGATGACTTTTGATGCAATGATGGACTATATGGATCTGTTCGTTAACTTCAAGCTTAAGGTAATCGAAGCTGAAAGTCTGGGGCTCGACACAACCAAAGAATTCAAAGTTGAGCTCAATGGTTACCGTCAGCAACTTGCTCAGCCCTACCTGACTGATAAAACCGTTGAGGATGAATTAATTCTGGAAGCTTATGAAAGGATGAAGCAAGACGTTAATGTAAGCCATATCTTGATTAAAGTTGATCAGAATGCATTGCCGGAAGACACACTAAAAGCGTATAACAAAGTGATGGGCGTGTACGAGAGACTTAAGAAAGGCGAAGATTTTACAACACTTGCCATTGCCGTATCGGAAGACGAATCGGTGAAATACAACAATGGTGACCTTGGGTGGAGAACTGTTTTTGGACTGGTATATGAATTTGAAACAGAGATGTATAAGACCGATATCGGAAAATTTTCGCAGCCCTTTCGTACCCGTTTTGGGTATCATATTTTAAAGGTAAACGGGAAAAGACCCGCCAAAGGTAAATACAAAGTTGCTCATATTATGCTTACCATACCCAAAGATGCAACTCCGGAGGATAAAGTTAAAGCGGAAGCAAGACTTAATGAAGTCCAGGCTAAGATAAATGCAGGTGATGATTTTGCAGCATTGGCGCGTGAATACAGCGAAGACAGGCAAACCGCAGGCAATGGTGGTGTTTTGGGTTGGATTGACGTTGGTGGAAAAATGATTCGCTCTTTCGAAGATGCTGTTTTTGGTCTTACTGAGATCAATCAGGTTTCGGAACCATTGAAGACTTCGTATGGCTGGCATTTTATTAAGTTACTCGAAAAACAGGAAATTAAACCTTTTGAGGAAGTTCGCTCTGAATTGAAATCGAAAATATCGAATTCGGCAAGGGCATCCCGCAGCAGGGAAGTGGTGATAGAGCGCCTTAAAAAGGAGTATAATTTTACATTGAATCAGAAAGCGGCAGCTGCGTTTTATAAACTGGTAACCGATTCTATTTTTGCCGGCAGCTGGGATGCTACCGAAGCATTAAAGCTTGACAACGTGTTGTGTGAGTTTGGTGATAAAAAGCTATATCAGAAAGATTTCGCCGATTTTCTCGATAAAATGAATCGCAAACAGGTGCCGCAGCCAATAGTTGTCTTTGTTGATAATGCTCTTAAAAGTTTTATCGATAAACAAATTATTGAATATGAACAATCCCGGCTCGAAATGAAATACCCCCAATTCAAATACCTCATGCAGGAATATCACGATGGAATCCTGTTGTTTGAGCTGACAGATCAACTGGTGTGGACAAAGGCAGTTACTGATACTGCGGGGCTTCAGGTATTTTACGAAAACAACAAGGATAATTACATGTGGCCTGTTCGGTATGAGATTCATCAATATAAATGTAATTCTCCAAAAAATGCTGTAAAGGTTGAAAAGCTGTTAAAGAAAGGCGCTGATTTTGATCAGATTGTACCCAAGCTCAGTAAAAAGGACTCAACAGCAGTTGTAGCGGGCACTAATGGCAAATTTGTTAAATTACAATCAGCAGAAACAGATAATATTATTTCGAAAAGTGGTTTGTCGGAAACACCTGGAAAAACAGCAGTGTTTTTAACAGATGAAACTACGGTTGTAATGGCAACAGTTATAGCCCCAGAACATAAAAAACTGGAAGAAGCCAAAGGCCTCATTACTGCAGATTATCAAAACTATCTCGAAACCGACTGGATTAAAAAATTAAGATCGAAATATAAGATTCTACTGCATGAAGACGTTCTTAAAAAAGTAGCCAAGAATTAGTCTTCTGCCGTAATTAATGAGATATACATTCTTTCAGAGCTTTTGTGTGCTATCCCTAATTGCGGTAGTAATGATATCGTGTGGCGGAAACGACGATACAAAGCTGAATGTAGTGGCCCGGGTGGGTGAAAAGCAATTACTGCAGGAGGATTTGGAATTTCTTATTCCTAACAGCTTTTCGAAGGAAGACAGCCTAAAATTTGCAGAATCCTATATCAACGATTGGGTATTCGAACAATTACTTTATGCAGAAGCGTTGAATTCTATTACCGACACAGCCTCAATAAACAAGCAGCTGGAAGAATACAGGCAGTCGCTTTACAACTACTATTTTGAGCGACAGCTCCTCGAATCGAAAATTGACACGGTTGTGGGACATGCCCAGATTTCGGAATACTATTCGCAACATCTTTATGAATATGTTCTCGACCAGCCCGTAATTAAACTGCATTCGTTGGTTTTCGACGCAAATAAAATTGATTACATAGCTGAGGTAAGGATGATTAAAAATACTGAAATAGATGAAATTGAAAGCTTGTTTGAGTTTTGTGAACGTGTTGGGGGCAATATCATGTTGATTGACAGATGGATAAGAATGTCGGATTTCTACAGAATTTTTCCATGTGAAGGTAACCTTACTCTCGAAAAAATAGAAAAGGGAGGTTATTACGAATGCTTTAACGATAGTTTACGCTATCTGATAATTATTGATGATATCATCCCTGTTGGCTCTTACTGCCCACAGGAGGTGCTTACCGATGACATCAGAAAGATTATACTGCAGAAGCGCTCGAAAGACTTTATGTCAATCTACAAAAAACAACTTTTTATACAGGCTGAAAACAGCGGGCGTTTATTTATTAAAAACAAAAAAAATGAAGATTAAAATTGCATTTTTCATGATTATATTGCTGGGCACTGCAACTGTCAGAGCTCAGGAAGTTATCGATCAGGTTGTGGCTGTTGTAGGCAATAGCCCGATCCTGAAATCGGATATCGAAGGTCAGTACATACAGATGATGAGTCAGAACTATTATTCGAGTAGTGTAGATCTGAAATGCGAAATCCTTGAAGAATACCTGTTTCAGAAATTGTTGCTGAATCAGGCCATGATCGACAGCATTGAAGTTACACCAAAAGAAGTTGATACTGAACTCAACCGGCGACTTGGGATTTTTATTAATCAGATGGGATCAGAAGAGAAGCTTGAAGAATACTACAACAAATCTATTAACGAAATTCGCGATGAATTTCGTAGTATTATTAAAGACCAGCTGTTAACACAAAAAATGCAAAGCAAACTTACTACCGACATAAAAATCAGCCCATCGCAAGTGCGGCAGTATTTCAATGAAATCCCCGCCGATAGCCTGCCAATTATTCCTGCCAGCTATGAATTCAGCCAGATTGTGGTGTACCCCGATTTGAATGATGAGCAGAAACAGATAAGCTACGACAAGATAAATGAACTGAGGGAGCGCATTGTGAAAGGAGATAGTTTTGCTACTCTGGCCATTTTGTATTCGCAGGACCCGGGCTCCGCTGCTAAGGGCGGTGAGTTGGGCTTTGTAAGCCGGACAGACCTTGTTCCTGAATTTGCTGAAGTCGCATTTAGCCTGAATAATACTGAGGTGGTTTCCCCTATTGTGGAAACAGAATTCGGATATCATATCCTTCAACTAATTGAACGTAAAGGAGAATTGGTGAATGTTCGCCATATTCTAATTATCCCTGAAATTTCGGATGTAGATGTAAAAAAGGCAAAAAAGGATCTTGAAGACGTGTATAAATTCATTCTCAGCGATTCGTTATCATTTGAGAAAGCTGCTGCAGCCTATAGCGATGATGAAGATTCGAAATCAAACGGAGGAAAGGCAATCAACCCTTATACCGGAAATTCAAAATTCCTTACCGACCAGATTGACGCAAACTCGTTGCAGATATTAAACCAACTAACTCCAGGACAGACGAGTTCAGTTTTCGAAACACGCGACCTGCGCGGAAAAAAAGTGTACAAAATCGTGCGCCTTGATAGAAGAATTGATGAACATGTCGCAAACCTTAACGACGATTTTAAGGAGATCTCCGAAGTGGCCCTGCAACAGGAACAGTTTAAGAGAATACAAGAGTGGATATCGCATCAGATAGATATCACGTATATATTTATTGATGACTCTTATGCAAATTGCACATTCAAATATGCCGATTGGAACAAAAATTCAAAAAAATAATACAATGAAAAAAGCTGAAATTAAAACTGAAAAAGGGGTATTGAAGGTTGAACTATACGAAAAGGAAACGCCTGGCACCGTTGAGAATTTTGTAAAACTTGCACAGCAGGGTTATTATAATGGCTTGCGCTTTCATCGGGTTATACCTGATTTTGTAATACAGGGAGGATGCCCTTTTTCGAAAAATGAAAACGATCGCAGGGTTGGGACAGGTGGTCCCGGTTACACAATTAAATGCGAAACAAGTGCTCCGAAACAGTTCCACGAAAGGGGTGTGCTTTCAATGGCTCATGCCGGACGTAATACCGGCGGATCGCAGTTTTTCATTTGCCACAACCGGAAAAATACCCAGCACCTCGACGGAAACCACACTTGCTTTGGAAAAGTGTATGAAGGCGATGACATTATTGATGAAATAGAACAGGGCGATTTAATTGAATCTATCACTATTATCGAAGAATAGCCGACGGCAATATTATTTATAGCTTTCTGCCAAAAACTGAAGGCTGAGAGGCCCTTCATTGAAAATTAAATCAAGCACCGAAAGGTTGGGGATAAACGGAAATTTCTCTGGATATACCTGATGGTAGGGTTGAGGGCAGAAGTGAGGATCCAATGAATTTTTCTGGCTTTTAGGCTGCATAGTATATCGCAGATCAATAATCGGTGGAGCACTTTCTGCATATTCTTTTGTAATCCTTATATTCCTTTCAATGCCAATAATTTCAAGTAATTTTAGCAGTATTTTATAATTTTGCATAAACAGGCTTTCTTCATGAATTCTAAAAAAACTTTCCAGTTCATCAATATAGTAGTCGTAGTAGGCGGATTTACGATAGGCTGATTTTATAGCCTGAAAGTGGTTTCTCTGCCAGTTGTAACTATAATCAATGAGAACATCCCCTGTTTTTTGCCGTTCCCCTGCCGGCTTTACAACAGGTATGCTTAAACAGATTGCCCCGTTGGCCGATAGTATATTGCAGCGATTTCTGTAAGTTTGACGGTCGTAATTATCAAAATATTCAAGATAAATATCGGTGAAATGTACCAGCTTACTGCAATATTGCACCGAAGGGAAATAGGATGTGGTGAGCAGGACGCTTCTCATCTTCAGTAAACAATTTTACCAATGATAAGATCTTGGGGTACAAATCCAAAAGTGCGCGAGTCGGCACCGTGATCTCTGTCGTCGGACATTACAAAGTAGTAATTCTTATTAAATGTGTATTTTTCGCAGACAGTATCGTTTATTTTTATTCCATGTTGCGATATTTCAAGGGTATTGTTTTCCGAAAACCGGATAATTTGTTCACTCAATGCAATATTTCGGTAATTCAGATAATGAGTTACATGCTGCTGAGGTACTGCCACAGGACCGAAAAAATCTTTATTCCAGTTATAGAAGTCGCTTTGAGGGAAGTAGTTTGTCGACTCTTCGCCCTCAGGGGTTGTTAGTGTACGAATATTCACAACGCCTTGAGCCGAAGCAATTGCAGACGCATTTTCTACAGAAGTAGTCAGGTTATAGGCTTTACCTTTGGTAATTGTCACTATTCCCCATACTTCCATTTTACCGGTTAGTTCGTTGATATCCCTATTGCTGGTTGTAAGTCGGTATTCAAAATATAAGGGATACCATTCATCAAATGGCTTTTGATTGATGTAGACAACTTTATTTTTAATTTCAACAATGTTCCCGGGAAGTCCCAACACCCTTCGTACTAAAATTTCACGGTCTTTAGGGTCGGTGTCGTTAACACGAGGGTCGTAAAAAGCTATCAAATCTCCATTTTCAATACTCATTTCACCGGGGAGCAATGCGTTATAGAAACGGGGAAAGTGAGCAGTTTTCCTAATTATCACCCATTCCGATTTATCAGAGAACGGTAAATCGGGATGATGGA
The DNA here is from genome assembly GCA_017994175.1 of Bacteroidales bacterium. Lineage (GTDB taxonomy): Bacteria > Bacteroidota > Bacteroidia > Bacteroidales > ML635J-15 > JAGOEF01. The sequence goes on from JAGOLH010000034.1 coordinate 20,951, forward strand.
TAATTGCAATCTTGAAGAATGCAATAATTACCAATATCAACATCATCAAAACTGCTGCTATTACCCACCATCTTTTCATTTAGTCGACCGTGTGAATTTTATCAAATACTCTGTCCCACCGTATTTTTCCTGTCTCTTTATCTTTCGAGAACGAAATTACCCAGGCCTTACCCACCACGTGATCTTCGGGAACGAAACCCCAGAAGCGCGAGTCAGCCGAATTGTGTCTGTTGTCGCCCATCATCCAGTAGTAGTCCATTTTAAAGGTATAGGTTTTCGATTCTTTGCCATTGATAAATATTTTAGCGCCGTCAATCTTAAGGGTATTGTGCTCATAGTATCCGATTATCCTCTCGTAAGGTGCGATATTCGATGTGTCTATGCTCATTGTGGTGCCTTTCTTTGGTATCCAAAGTGGGCCGAACCAGTCTTCGTTCCATTGGAATGATGAGCTGTGAGGAAATATTCTGATATTCCAATTGCCTTTTTCATTAATATCTTTTACCACAGATTGAACATTGTACATAGCCCTTACTTTGCCGACATTTTCTTCAGTAAGAGGTATCAAATATTGATTGGTTATTGCAAGACCATTTTCCATGGCTTTCAGATAATTTTCTGTATCGTAGCCATTAGCGGTTTTAATCACAACAGACATATCTTCGTAGTTAACTCCAAGGCTTTTTAGCTCATTTGCGTCGATGCCTGTAACTCCCTGAAAATTTCCGTATTCCATGGGTTTCAGTGTTACGATATATTTGAATTGCTTTCCGGCTATGTTCTTTTGCTTAACCCTGTTAACATATACTTCGCCTTCGCGTACTTCGAGCGTATCTCCGGGAATTGCGACACAACGCTTAATATAGTTTTCTCTTTTGTCGACAGGTCGTACAATTATATCAACCGAAGGGTCATTCCACAGCTCTTTCCTTGCTATTTTATAATACTCTTTATCGGATAATACTGGTTTCCCTTTCGCTAAATCCCGTCTTTTCATATTTTCAGCTTTCACCAGAATGATGTCAATGTATCCTTGTCCCTGATTCTGAACCACTACCGTATCTCCATCAGGATAGTTAAAAACCACAATATCATCACGTTCAATATTTCCCCAACCGGCTAACCTGCGGTAGTCGTTCTGAATCCAGGTAACAAACGATTTGGTTTTTTTTGTCAAGGGAAGCGTATGGTGTACAAACGGAAAAGAAATCGGAGTGTTTGGAACCCTTGGTCCATAGGCAACTTTGCTAACGAAAAGATAATCGCCGATAAGCAGAGTTTTTTCCATGGAACTTGTTGGAATGGTGAAGGCCTCGAAAAAGAAAATACGTATGAACGAGGCTGCAACAACTGCAAAAATCAATGCATCAACCCACTCAAGAGTTTTTCGCTTCAGTGTGCTCATTTTTTTATCTTTTCGAGGCTTCCAGAAAGCCCAGCGTACGAAACGGGTGATATAAATATCAATGATTAACAGTTCCCCGATGAGCCACCAGTAATTACCCAACCATACTACCCATAAAACGAACAGCACAGTTACAAGTCCAAAAGCAAAATAGCGGTTTGTAAGAAAAGCACCTGTTTTCGTTTTGGCAAATTTTGCCCAAAGACCTTTCCGTTTTTCCTTTGTGGCTTTAGTTCTTGATCCTAACAATGATTTCGATTTTGTTTGTTTTGAAATTGCCATTATTTTATCTTTTTGTTAGTAAGTCGTGCATACCAAAAATGCCTTTTTTCCCGATACAGTATTGAGCAGCCATAATTGCACCAAGGGCAAAGCCTTTTCGGTTTTTAGCAGAATGACGGATGCTGATATCATCAATATCACTTTGCCAAACAACATGATGGTCTCCTGTAATTTCTCCTTCTCTGAACGAAAAAACAGGCAAATCCGATATGTCGTCGCCTGAATTTAACTTCCATTTAACATAACGGTTGTGGCGGGCAATGATATCGTTTGCTATTGAAATGGCTGTGCCACTTGGCTTATCAAGCTTGTGTATGTGATGGGTTTCATCAATATGGGCACTATATGCCGGAAAGTCAGAAATAATTGTTGCAAGTTGGCGGTTTATTTCCATGAAAATGTTCATTCCGATACTAAAATTGGATGCATAAAAAAGGCAAGCATTCTTTGCCCTGCACAATTCCGATATTTCAGGGAGTTTGTCGTGCCACCCGGTTGAACCGCATATCACCGGAACTCCGGTTTCAAAACACAGTGCAATGTTGGCGGGAGCCGATTGGGGCGAAGTGAACTCAATAATTGCATCAACCTTACGCAGACAATCTGCGTTCAATGACGCGATGTTATTGGCATCGAAAATCAAAGGAACTTCATGCCCCTGACTTAAAGCCAGTGCTTCAACTTCTTTACCCATTTTACCGTAACCGATGAGTGCCAGTTTCATTGTCTGTAATGTTTTTTGTAAAAATAGAAAAACATATCGTAAAACATGGAGCATTACTCAAACTTTAGCCCATATAAACTATTCCCTCTGAGAAAATCGGGGGTATTCATTCTTTTTTTTCCTTCTGTTTGAATGTTTAGCAGATTTATAAATCCATTTTGCACGGCAACTTGTATATAATTGTTGTTATCAGTGATAATGGTTCCCGGATAATGTTTGTGTTGTTCAATGCTAAATGTGGATTCGAATATTTTACAAATCTTCGAATTCCCATGTTTGTCAGTTAAATGTGAAAACGCTCCCGGATAAGGACTCAGCCCTCTGATAAAATTATATATTGCCTCCGCAGGCATATTCCAATGTATTTTACAGTTTTCTCTGAAAATTTTCGGTGCTGTTTTTAGTGTTTTTTCACCCAGTATCACGAAACTTTGAGGGATGGGTGTTACCGTGTTTTGTTCAATTGCTTTCAACGTGTCAACAAGAAGTGTGGAGCCTGCTGACATGAGTTTATCATGCAAAGTACCGGCATTGTCGCAACTTTCAATTCTAACTTCTCTTTTAAAGATAATATTACCGGTATCGATATTTTCGTTTATGAAAAAAGTTGTAACACCGCTTACTTCTTCTCCATTAATGATGGCATGGTTAATGGGAGCGGCCCCTCTGTACTGCGGCAGTAGTGAAGCATGAAGGTTTATGCAGCCTTTGGGTGGTATCTTCCAAACCTCGGTGGGTAGCATCCTGAAAGCCACCACAACAAAAACATCAGCATGAAGGTTTTGTAATTGATTAATAAAATCATTTTCTTTCAAACGATTCGGTTGCAAAATGCAGAGGTTATTTTTGATCGAATATTTTTTTACGGCAGACTCACTCATAGCAAGCCCTCTTCCTGCCGGTTTGTCGGGTACCGTAACAACCGCAGCAACATCATGGCCGGCGTTTACTATCGCATTGAGGGGGGCGACAGCGAATTCGGGTGTACCCATATAAACAATTCTCATGCTGCGTATGTTATTGATTGCCTTTGAAATGCAAGTCGTGTCCAAGTTTTGACTTCTTGGTCTTCAGGTAAAAAAGATTGAATTTGTTGGGTTCAATTTCCAGAGGAATGTTTTCGACTATTTGTAATCCATAGCCTTCGAGGCCGGCTCTTTTTTGTGGATTATTGGTAATCAGTTTAATATTATTTATGCCCAGACACCGGATAATCTGAGCTCCAACCCCATAGTCCCTCTGATCGGCTTTAAATCCCAGATGAAGATTTGCTTCCACAGTATCGTAACCATCCTCTTGTAATTTGTAGGCAGCAATTTTATTAAACAGTCCAATGCCTCTTCCTTCCTGATTCAAATATACCAAAGCTCCTTTTCCTTCTTTTTCAATCATCATCATCGATTTGTGAAGCTGCGGACCACAGTCGCAACGCAACGACCCGAAAATGTCGCCGGTGGCACAAGAGGAGTGCATACGTAACAACACGGGCTCCTCAGGTCTCCAGCTGCCTTTCACAAGAGCGATATGCTCAAGGTTTGTTCCCTTTTGCTTGAACGGAATCAGATTAAAAACGCCAAATTCAGTAGGAAGGCTAACTTTTACGCCCTCTTCCACAAGACTTTCTGTTCTGAGCCGGTACGTAATCAGGTCCTGAATTGTTACAATTTTAATGTTATATTTTTTTGCTATCTCAATAAGTTGAGGTAACCTCGCCATGGTTCCGTCATCGTTCATTATTTCTACCAAAGCTCCACCGGGGGTGAGCCCAGCAAGTCGTGTAAGGTCAATTACCGCTTCGGTATGTCCGGAACGTTGTAATACTCCGTTTCCCCTGGCCATTAGCGGAAAAATGTGCCCGGGGCGCCCGAGGTCCGACGATTTTGTTGCAGGGTTAACTAATGCCGCAATGGTTTTAGCTCTGTCTGCTGCCGATATACCCGTGGTACACCCTTGTCCTATTAAATCAACACTAATTGTAAAAGGTGTTTCATGAAGTGAAGTATTCTTTCCCACCATAAGCTCAAGGTCCAGCTCTTTACAGCGTTTTTCGGTGAGAGGTGTACAAATAAGGCCACGGCCCACTTTTGCCATAAAATTTACTTTTTCGGGTGTTATGGCTTCGGCAGCGACGATAAAATCGCCTTCGTTTTCGCGATCGTAGTCATCAACAACAATCAGAAGTTTTCCGCTTCTTATATCAGCAATGGCTTCTTCAATTGTATTCAGTTTTTCACTGAAATCGTTTGGTTGGTTTCCAGACATTGTTTTTAACTCCTATAATTGCTTTAAAAAATCCTATGAACAAGGCAAGGTTCATTGCGTAAAAGTGAGTAATGAACCGCAAATAAGTATTATGTATCCCATTCTGTTTAAAGAATAAATCTATCAGGGGTATTATAAAACTGAATGCATACAAGCAGGCAAGCACCAAATAAAAAGTATTGAAAAATGCGAGTACTGTTAGGCATGTCAACGCAATGATCAAAAAGAACGGACCCAGCCATCGCAGAACTTTATGTGACAAAAAACTGAAAGCCAGGCCTTTGGTTCCCGAGAACAACAATCCTGCAAAAATTCTAAGGTTTTGAAAATCACCGGTTGCTATTCTGATTTTACGGCGAAATTCTATACCCAAATCGTTTGAAACATCTTCGTAAACAACCGCCTCAATATTATTTACTGCTTTGTATTTTTGGCGAAGCACATGCATACAAATAAAGAAATCGTCAACCAGAAGGTTAGAGGGCACAGGCACGAAAAGTTCCTTCCTTAGCCCATAGCATCCTCCAAAAGGCCCCATCATGGTTCCCCATAGATTGCTTTCCATATTTTTAATAGCAACCTCACGCGAAATATATGATTTCTCCTGCATGCTGATGCCTTCTTTTTTGAGGTTTGTGTTCACCATATTTGAGTCCACCAGTCCGATTTTATTATCAGTCATCGGTTTAATGAGTTCAGGAATGGTTTCAGGAGTGAAAAGAACATTGGCATCGGTAAGAATGAGTATGTCACCGTTGGCATAATCGGCCAGTTGATTGATAATCATAGCTTTCCCCTGACGGGTTGAGAATGTGCGAAAATGAATGCGCGGATCCTTAGAGGCCATGATTTGCAGAATACTGTTTGTGTTGTCGGAGCTGCAGTCAGAGCCAATCCAGAATTCAATTCTGTCAGCAGGGTAGTGGGTGTTGAATACGGATTGAACCTTTTGTTCGATAATGTCCTCTTCGTTATAAGCCGACATAAGAATGCTTACGAAAGGTTGTGTCTGATTTGAATATTTTGCCTCTGCTCTTTTTTTTGAGCTCAGAATCCGTAACAGTAATGGATATAAAACGTAGGAGTGAAAAACCGCCAGTACGCAAAACCAGAATATGACCTGAAGGGCAATCATGTACTATGGGTCTTATAAAATTCGGATAGTTTTTTTGCCAGAACAATATTGTCGTAGTTTTCGCGGATAAAACTGATTGCCTTTTGGCTTATCTTGGCGCAGAGATTTTTATCTGTAATTAACCTTTCAATTTCATTAACGAACGAGTATTCATTATCGGCAATGCAAATGTTTTCGCGGTGCGTTGCAGGTATGCCTTCTGCTCCGATTGGTGTGGTAACAATTGGCTTCCCGAGTGCCATGCCTTCAATGATTTTAATTCGCATTCCAGAACCTGAAAGCAGGGGTACAATCATTATACCATACGACTTCATAAACTCTTTTGCGTCAGGTACTTCGCCTTGGTAGGTAACCCCCTCACGCAAAACTTTTTTAAGAAACGACGCAGAAGCATTTCTCCCTGCAATATGCAAACTTACCTCTGGTAGTTTCGTTTTAAGAATGGACCAGCAATTATTAATGAACCAAAGTAAACCTTCCTGATTGGGTACCCAGTCGAGTGCGCCAATATAAAACAATTGTTCAGGATTGGAACCGATTTCTCCTGCACTAAATTGAGGTATATCGATGCAAGCCGGCATAATCATCGACGGTTTTACATTCCCCAGCCGGTTGAAAACTGCTTCATCTCTTTCGGTAATAGGTATTAAAAGATCATATTTATTAATGGTTCTTTTTTTTAGCTCAACAATTCTCTTGGTCATGAGCTGCAGGTACTTTCTCTTCACATAATTTTTTTCGTTATTGGCAGTGCGTTGCCATATTTCGTGTTCAATGTTATGTGAACGTAACGAAATCAATGCGTTGCTGTTGTTTTTTACCACATCAATATAAACGCACATATACAAGCCTTCGAATTGCACAATGTCGTAATTGTGTTGCTGAAGAAGATCTATCAGTTTTTCTTCATATTGGGCTGAATAGAACCTAGATGCCATGTAGGGCAACCTGGAGAATAGCAGGTTCCTGATTAAGCCAAAGAAAGAGATATCTGTTTTTAGAAAGACGCTTTCTAAATGAAGTTTTTTTCTTACTTCATCGGGAATCTGGTCATGGCTTATGTAGTGTTTTGGTGTATTAATTGCCAGTACATGCACTTCGTTACCGACAGAGCCCAGTGAATCGACAATGTTATAAATGCCAATAGTACCACCGTCTTTGGGCGGGTACGGCATTTTATTCGATAGACTGAGTATTTTCATAACCACGACGTACTAAACAAAATAATTTGCGAATTTAATAAAATTAGGATTGCTCTCCTTTCTTTTTAAATTTGCGTTTAAATTTAAACATGTTATTCAGTCGGTTATATTGCTCATTGCTGACAATAAGAGAGTCGTTCATGGCCTTTAAGGTCAGGTAAAACCCAATCGGAAGCATGACAAAAGCCGAAAACCACATCCCTAAAAACGGTGTAATTGCCAGCTCACGTGCCATTTTCTCGAAAGTAATGGAAACTACATAATATAAAAGAAAAACAAAAACCGATACAACTACCGGGGTTCCAAATCCCCCTTTCCGTATTATTGCCCCCAAAGGTGCTCCTACAAAAAACAAGATAATGCATGCCAGAGCTACTGTGAATTTCCGATGCCACTCAATGCTATGCCTTCTTATCCATTTTGTTGAATATTCCAACTCATCTCCCGTATTACTGATATAAGTTTCTGCCGAGCGACTGTAGTTCAGCGCAAAGTCAACAACTTTATTTTTTTGCGATTGGCTTAGGCTATTGTACAGGCTATCGAAATTAACTGCTTTTACTTCTTGTTCATTTTTAATTATACCTGCCATGCTGCGGTTGCGTTGCGTTAAACTGTCGAATTTGCGAACAATAATCGGTGCATTAGTAATTTTTGGGGTTTGTCCGGATTCAGGGTTGGAATTCTTTTTTCCTTTAAACATGCTGTATAGCAACAGGTTGTTTGCTATATCGCGTTTCCTGTTCAACAGGCAGTTGCTGAGCGAGTCGATAGAGCTTTGCAGCTGCCTGATGTTAAGCATTTCGAACCCATTTTTAAAGAGGTCTTCATTATTCCTGTCCAGCCCCAGGCCGTCAAGCTCAATGTACATGGTTTCCTGAACAAAAGAAACCCGCTGGTGTGGATAGGTTGAAGACTGTTGTTTGTTTTTGGGATTGAATTCAAGCTCCTCATAACGTGTTCCGTTGGTGAGGCTCAGTATCATATGCTTTTTGTTCGATGTTATTTTAATAGAACCGCTTTCTGCAGTGGTAACATTTTTATTACCATTTTTTGCACGATGATCATAAATCATGATGTTATGCAATACCTGGTTTTTGTCTTTGTTTTCCACTTTGATACTGAAGCCATCAACAGCTTCAGTAAATATTCCGTTCTGAAGATTTATTTCAGGTCGTTGTTGCTGTATGCTGAAAAGCAATGACCTCATTTTAAGGTTTGTGTAGGGAAGAATGTTATTAGTAAAGAAAAATGCTCCGACAGCTATACCTGCAGTTAAAACAACCAGTGGATACATAATACGGATAAGAGAAATCCCGCCCGACTTCATGGCAAATAACTCATATTGCTCTCCCAGATTACCGAAAGTCATTAGCGAGGCAAGTAATATCGATAGTGGCAGAGCCAAAGGCACCAAAGTTAACGATGCATAGAACAACAACTCCAGAATTACACCAGTCTCCAATCCTTTCCCTACAAGTTCATCGATATATTTCCAAAGGAATTGCATCAGGAGTAGAAAAATGCTGATGAGAAAAGTTAGCACAAGAGGTCCTGCAAACTTACCCAGCATATATAAATGCAAACGCTTCAGCATATTAAATAAGTATTCTGCAAAAAATTAATGCAAACATAGTGATAAAAGCAGAAAAAATACTATGTGCCGATAATTCTCTTAAGGTCGGCAATCAGGGTATCCCAAAGGTGAATGGCTTCAGCTTTTTCATGTTCAGTGACAAAATCAGTAACAACCAGCGAAATGCTACCGCTAAGTTCTTCCGAAACCAGGCGGAATTCGAAATAGTGATCAGCAGGGCTTTCGTTCCACCTGAACCGCACCTGTTTCAGGTCTTTTATTGCAATCAATTGTGCAGGATGCGATTGCTTATCCCAAATAAAATCATACACATCTCCCATTAACTTAACATCATCTGCAAACCATTCCGATAGTCCGGCGGTGGAACTTAATCTCTCAAACAATATGCGTCTGGAGCAATTCACAGGATATTCAAGCTCGATTTTAATCTTTGGTTTGTTCTCTGCCATAACGTAATAAACTCCTTTTTGCAATATAGGAAAATAAAAAACAGTTTCCAAGTATTGAAAATTTAAATTTTTGTTATTTTTGCCAACCTGAAATAAGGCGAGGTAGCTCAGCTGGTTAGAGCGCATGATTCATAATCATGAGGTCGGCGGTTCAATCCCGCCTCTCGCTACAGGAAAAAACAAGGGTTGCAGAGTTTTATGCAACCTTTCTTTTTAAAAATAAACGGTTCTACTGCAAATTTAATGGGTA
>JAGOLH010000035.1:0-17246 GCA_017994175.1 Bacteroidales bacterium
AAAATCGAAAACCGCCTGAAATACGATGTTCCGGTCATGCCCTGGGCAAAACAAACCATGCAGAATTATTTCGCTGAAAATCCCAATTACATGTGCAATAAATATACTACCTCCCGGATTGCGTGTTATGGCGCAGGAGGCGATATTTCCGCTCGGGTGAGATAATACCCCTGCTGTTGCATGAATGCCTTAAAAAAAAGGCTGCCCCGTCGATGGAGCAGCCTTTTTTTATGAGCCGGTGGCGCCGTATTTGAAATCTAGTTTGGCCATATCCCGCGCCAGCTTGTCATCAACAACCCTTGCATACCTTTTTGTCATATTAATGCTGCTGTGCCCAAGCATTTTTGAAACTGATTCTAGGGACAGCCCGTTGGTTAATGTTACCGTAGTTGCGAATGTATGCCGTGCGGTATGTGTGCTCAGTTTCTTTTCAATACCGCAAATGTCGGCTATCTCTTTAATGTATGCGTTCATCTTTTGATTTGTCAGCACCGGCAAAACGCGGTTTTCTTTAACACACGCCGGATGCGTTTTGTACTGATTAATGATTTCAAGGGCAGGAGCGAGCAGGGGTATGCTGCACATTTGGTTGGTTTTGTGCCTCCGCGTCTTGATCCAGTATTTGCCATCAATGTTTACGATTTTATCCTTGGTGAGCTTCTCAACGTCAATGTATGCCAGTCCGGTTAAGCAGCAAAACACATAGATGTCTTTTACCTGTTGCAGCCTCAGATTGAAAAACTTCTTATTCATGATGGTGTCCAGTTCCTGTTCTGTCAGATAGGCAACTTCTACCTCGTCAAGATGAAATTTGATATTGGCGAATGGGTCCCTTTTTATCCATCCGTTGGCAAGCGCAATCCGGATGATTTTCTTGAAATTCTTAATGTACTTCGTGGCTGTGTTATGTGCGCAGCCCCTTTTGGTTTTCAGGAAGTACTCATAGTCGTTTATAAACATGGGGGTTACTTCCTTCAGCTTTACATCCGACCTTTTGTACTTGGCTTGTATAAATTCCTCCAGATGTCGTTTGCAGGTTTCATATCGCGTTACCGTAGCCGGTGCGAAATCCTTTCCTTTCAATCCCCTGCATTTTTCGTTGTGTGCCTCGAATACTTCCATCAGGGTCTGGCTGTTGCTGTCAATACCCATATAAGCATCCCTGAGGGTGTAAGCAGTCAGTACCTCGTTAAACTCCTCTATCATGATTTTATGCTCTTGAAGCTTCAATCGGATAAAGTCGAGCCGATTGTTTACCTCTTTTACTTTTTTGTTGCCACCTCGTGCGCAACCTTTGCCATTATCCCAATATTCATCTGCTATGCTTAGTTGGGTCGCAAATTCAGCCCTTTGGCCGTCTACTGTGATTCTTGCATAGATGGGAAGTTCTCCGTTTTTCACTGCCCGTGTGCGTCTCACGAAGAATAAAACGCTGTAAGTTGTCCGTTTCATAATACTTGTTTTTAGTTACAAATTTACGTTTACTCTTGCAAATTTGCCCCATGCAAAACAATGAATATCAGTGCATTATCTCCCAATTCGGTGGCATTTTTCCTTTGATTTTTTTAGTCCACCGAATTTGCCACCGACTTTTCGCTTTTTTTAGCGTTTTTTTGCTTTTTCGGTCATAAAAAAAACCACTGAATTACTTGATTTTCAGTGGTTTGCATTTTTCCGCCTTTTTACTTGGCGGAGAGACAGGGATTCGAACCCTGGGTCCGCGGAAAGCGGACAACGGTTTTCGAGACCGCCCCATTCGACCGCTCTGGCATCTCTCCAAAAAATTCTGTGCAAAAGTACACATTATAGCGAAACTACAAAATCAAATTATCGCTTCTGCCGGTTTTATATCGAAAATATTTTGTTTGTTGCAACTATGTCTTGAGTGTTGGAATTACAGTGATATGGTAGCAGTGCATCCGCTTTTCAACGACGATGTAAATTCTTTTGTCTTTCTGATAGTCAATTAAAATGCTTTCTAAATCGTCTTGAAGCTTCTTGTTATTGCCTTTTTTGCCATTAAAACGTATGTACGAAATATCGAAGGAGCATCCGTAGCAATGCGTACTCATATTTTTTGTAGCATTGACATTGTTTTTGGTGAGCTTCTTCTGATCTTTCACAGTGCGTGTCATTGATGTTACAACAAAGTAATTGCCATTGCCTGCTTTTTGCGAAAACCTGAGCCCGATTTCCTGTAGGGTCTTATATGTTTCCGGTGTTAAAACAGCTTTGCTATGGGTGAGTTTGCCTATTTTATAACCTTTTAGGTTGTTTACCTGTATTAATTTGCCTTCTTTTTTATAGCTGTTGAGTTGCTCGTCGTTTTGTATGGCTTTTAATCCCGTCTGTTTTGCAGCTTTACGATGCAATTGGTAACTGTCGTTTTTAATCTTGCTTGAGCTCTCCTTTTCGTCTTTTTCGGTACAGGTAAAAATTTGTTTGAATTTTTGAACTATCCAGGGGTGCTTATCTACAATGTAGTAAAATCCGCCAATACCTGCCGAGATACTAACTACTACCGAAACAAGTATTACAATTTGTATTAGGCGCTTCGTATTCAACTTCAATTTATCTGAACAGGTTTCACTCTTTTGTAAAAATATAAATTATTAGGAAAATTCATGAAAGTTGTTTTATGAAAAATAAATGATTATATTGTAATCGTAGTTGTGCTTAAAAATTAAACAAAATGTCCGAGCGTACTATCGCCCATCTCGATCTCGACACCTTTTTTGTGTCGGTAGAGCGGCTGATAAACAGCCGTTTGAACCACCTGCCCGTGATTGTAGGCGGTGGCTCCGACCGTGGCGTGGTGTCGGCGTGCAGCTACGAGGCACGAAAGTATGCGGTGCATTCGGGTATGCCCATGAAAATGGCCAGGCAGCTTTGTCCGGATGCTGTTGTTATCCGTGGCGATATGGACACTTACACCCGCTATTCGCGCATGGTTACCGACATTATTGCCGAAAGTGCACCGGTGTACGAAAAAGCCAGTATCGACGAGCATTATCTCGACCTTACCGGACTCGACCGCTTTTTCGGTATGCAGCAGTGGGCGCACGAGCTGAGGTCTCGCATTATTAAAGAAACCGGTCTGCCTATGTCGTTGGGTATGTCGGTAAACAAAACCGTGGCCAAGATTGCCACCTGTGAGTCGAAACCCTGTGGCGAGATGTATGTGCAGCCATCAGGTATTCCAGGCTTTCTCGACCCGCTTTCGATACGGAAAATTCCCATGCTCGGCAAACAATCCTACCGGCTGCTGCGCTCGATGGGTGTTCCCGATATCCGTACGCTGAAGCTGATACCGCCTGAGATGATGGAAAAAGTGCTGGGCAAGAACGGACGCAGCATCTGGGAAAAGGCCAACGGCATCGACCCTACGCCTGTGATTCAGTATTCCGAGCGTAAGTCGATAGGCAGCGAGCATACCTTTGAGCACGACACCACCGATGTGGCCTGCATCCGCAGCCTTTTGTCGGGTTCGGTCGAAAAGCTGTGCTTCAAATTGCGTAAAGACCAGTGGCTGGTGTCGTGTATCACGGTGAAGATACGCTATTCCGATTTCAACACCTTTACCCTGCAGAAGCGTATTGCCTACACTTCGTTCGACCACACGATAATGAAAACCACGCTGGAGCTGTTCGAGAAACTCTACAACCGCCGCATGCTCATCAGGCTGGTGGGAGTGCGCTTCAGCGGACTTATCAGGGGAACCCAGCAACTGAATCTGTTTGAAGATACCCCCGAAATGGTAAACCTGTATATCGCTATGGATAATATCCGTAAACGCTTTGGTACCTCAGCACTGAAAAGGGCAGGAGGGATATGGCAGGGAAGGGTGAGTTATTAGTTTCGGACACCGTAGTCGAGGTGTCCGAAACGGTTTGTAAACCTGCGACATCTTTCAAACTTTTGCATTATCATTTCAGGGATCACAAGTTTTATTAACGTGGATTATCGAGCCGGCATCTCGGAAACGCTCGATGAACGGCTCGGTTTATCCATGAACCTTGCAGTTCCCTTTACAGCAGAATAGGCTGAAAATCGGGTTTACCAACAGCGAAACGAACATGCCGATAGTACCCGCTCCAGGCGCCGTTACATACCACGCTACCACTTCTCCCTTCGGTATGCTGTGCCCTATAAAATACAATGTCAGGCATGTCCCAAGTCCAAAAATTGCAGAAGATACGGCTCCCAACCGGTTTACTTTTTTGCAGAAAAGTCCCCAGATGAACGGGCCTAAAAAGAACGATCCGATAGCTCCCCACGAAATACCCAATATTTCGACAATTACATCAAACTCAACCAAAGCAAGCAAAACGGCAAGAATGATAAACACACCGCTCATAATTCGCATCAACATAGTCAGCCTTTTATCGCTAGCATTACGGTTGATAAAGCCCGCATATAAGTCCTTTGCTATCGAAGAGCTGGAAATCAGAACCAGCGAAGCAAGCGTCGACATTGAGGCAGCAAGAATTAGAATCAGCACTACTACTACCAGCGAATTGGGAATGACACTGGTAAGCAATTCCGGCATTAACTTGTCGTAGATAGGGATTCCGTTGTTGAACAAATGCGGGGTTTTCTCAATCGAAAAGAAAACATGTGTGGTTGAACCGATAAAATAAGCGATACCGCCAATTATCAAAGCAAAAAACGTAGAAGCAAACATTCCTATCTTTACCGATCTTTGGTCGCGTATTGCATAAAATTTTTGCACCAACTGAGGCATGGCAAAAGGAGCGATACTGGTAAGGCAGATAAGTGAAAATAAATTCCAAAATCCTCCGGGGCCGATTACACCGGTAAGCTTTGGGTTGATAGCAGAAAGTTTTTCGGTAATGGCAGCAAATCCACCTCCCTTGTTTACCGTGAATGCGAATAATAAAGCTACGCTTATCAACATAATAATACCAAACAGCATATCAATCAATGCCATTGATTTGTAGCCACCGAGAATTACGTAAAAAGCGGTAAAAACACCCATGAAAACAACTGCTTGCCAATATTCAATGCTAAAACTGATTTCGAAAAGATAGGATAATCCCATAAATACAGCGGCGGTGTAAGGAATCATAAAAATAAATATTACCACTACAGCTGCCATTTTTAAAAACTGGCAATCGTATCTTTTCTGGAGGAATTCACTCATGGTGGACACTCCGTAATCTAACGACATTTTTTTAATACGCCATCCCAGCAAAGCCCATACTACGCCTACTCCCAGTAATCCATTAATAATTCCTATCCATACTCCCGAGTACCCAAACCCCCAGCCAACTTTCCCGGCAAAACCAATAAAAATCACGGCTGAAAAATAAGCTGTTCCATACGAAAAAGCCGACATCCATGGACCAACATTCCCACCACCAAGGAAGAAGTCGTTAAACGATTTTGTTTTGCGTAAACCAAAAATACCCACTGCTATTATCATAATAACATAGAGTGCGAGTACTACAATTTTAACAATCATAATCTGAGTTATTTATTTGTTTCGGAATTTGTGTTGCTCTGGGTATAAATTTGCCAGACTTTTGTAAGGCGGTCACCAATTCTTTTATGCGAAATAGCCACTGCTATCAACGAAAGCGACAGTATTACAATAAGCACAATCTCGTTTTTTGTCAGTTTTCGCTTCATTATTCGCTTTTAAAAAACAAATGTAAAAAAACTTTATGGTTTCGGAAACTAACCTGTTAAAATTCCGAATTACAGCTCCTAAGTTAGTATTTATGGAGGTTTCAATTGCAATAAAAAAGAAAGGAAGCCGATTGGCCTCCTTTGCCTGAGAAAACCTGTAAATGCTTATGGGTTAAGCTATATGGTGAAGTTAAGTCCTATCGAAAATGCATTGAGTTGTGGTCCCTTTCCTTGTGAGAACAAGTTATTAAGGTCGTAGTTAGCGAAAATATTGAAATCATCCACACCAAGAAGCACTTTTACTCCATAGCGGAAGTTTTCGAGATAGTAATTATCGCGGTAGTGAAGTTTGTTTTTTACACCATTATCCTGATCAACGTATTTTGCATAGCTGTCGATACGATAGCCGGCATAGGCTCCTGCGCCAATACGAAACATTTTTTTGTTGAAATGGTCTGCATCTTTACCAAAATGAACCATTGGCATAAACTGAAGGTTCAAATACGTTACAGTAAGTTTGCTTCGCAATGGGTACTGCACGCCTTCGTCGTTGCCAAACACAACACCGGAGGGCGTTTCTTCGAAACGGGTTGTTCTGTCCTGAAATTTAAAATTATACCACAACACATCAGTACTGAAGTTCAGCGACAAATTATCGCCAGCATTGATGCGGATACCCGGGCCAATTGCACAGCTCCACGATCCCCATGGTTTTACTGAGTATTGAGCATCGGTTGCATCCGGAAAAACACCATTGTTAAGATAATTGTTCATACCCCATTCAACTGAAAAGTAGGGTTCAAACAATTTGGGCTTATCGCTGTAATGGCATTGATGTTCATAGTCGTTATAAGAACTGTCGTGCACAACGGTAATAATAGTTGTTCTCTTTTCCTTTTTTATGGTATCGTCGGCGATAACATCTTCATCGGTAAGAACGGTGACCGATATTCTCTTTTCAAGACTGTCGGTTTGTTCTGTAATGTTGTTGATGTTGCTTTCCAGAAATTCCATTATCTGGTCAACATTGGGAGTTACTATTGTAACCGTGGTCCCATTATCCGTCGAAATAATAATTGTGTCGTTGTTTTGTGTAAAGGTCGTTTTGTTTTGTGCATATAAAATACCTGAAGTAAGCATACATGCACTGAATAAAATTGTTAATCCTATTGTTTTCATGTTATTTGTTGTTTTTAAAGTTTCTTATTTCTGCCAGATAGTCTTGCGAAAGCAAGTCTTCTTTTGTTTTTCTCAATAATTTAATTGGCGATTTAATGTCAGATTTTTCGGTAAACGCTGTCAGTTTTTCGGAAATTACACCTTTGTCAAACCATTGACTCAAGTTGAAAGTAGATGTTTTTTCAAATCCGGCTACGGCGTGGAGCGTTTCGTTGCAATATCCCATTTGCACCGGTGCAAGGGTCACGTTAATTGGCTCTATATTGGAGTGCGGAAGCTTAGCAAGGGCTGTCCGCATAGTGTTATCGGTAATTTGAGGTACAGCGATGGTGGGTACCGGCTTCACCATTGCTACATATGTGTTGCTGTCAGTATGCAAAATGTCGGTAAAAGCTTTGCGAATGTTATAATTGCTAACCTCGGCTGTACGATTTTTAAGTGCAGTGGTAATAATTGTATCGGTTTTCCCAAAATACGTCAGTGCGAAAGCAGAAGCAGCAAGAATAACAATTACAGCAGCCGCAAGAACCTGAAGTGGTGTTATAGCAAAGCCGTGATGCTTCAGTTTGAGTTTGTCGGTGTAGGCAATTGTAGTATCCGGATGTAATATGGTTTTTCTGTATTGTTCGTAATCCTGAATTACCTGTTCGTTTGTCTGGCAAAGTTGTTCTAACTCCGCATTTTGTTCGTCACTTAATAGGCCCTCAACGGAAGAGATCATAAGGGTATCGGCGTCGAAATCTTTTTTCAGGTTCTTTTTGATGGAGCATTTTTCGTTCTTATCAGCCTTTAAGGTAAACGGGGTTAAGTTATCCACTTCATCACACAACTCGGGATTGCTTTTTAAAAAAGCCATAAGAATGTTTTCTTCGCTTTCGCTGAGATTCCCTTCGATAAAATCGAGGAGCCAGGCTTCGTAGTTGTTCAAGTCAATAGTATTGCTCATATCACATTCTCGGTTTTACCTATTACTTCTTTTAAAAATTTGCGTGCTCTGAAAATATACACCTTCACCTGCGATTCATTAAGCTCGGTTATTGCGGCGATTTCATCGTAAGAATAGCCTTCGTAATCGCGAAGCAACACAACCGTTCGCTGTATGGGGCTTAAGCGCGAAAGTGCTTTATGAAGTATTTCGTTGGTGTCGGTATATCCGGAACTGTCGAGCACAACATCATCATAATATTCCCCGACAGGAACCATGCGTTTTTCTTTTCTTAACACGTCTATAAGCCTGTGATACCCGGTAGTAAACAAAAATGATTTCACCTTATCGTTATCCACTTTATCGCGGTTTACCCACAAACGTTCAAAGCTGTCCTGTAACACATCTTCAGCCAACTGATGATTGCCAATCCCTGCTTTTAGAAAGCGATACAGGTTATCGGCATATTGGTCAACGGCTTTATTGTATTCTTTTGTGTTCATAGTCGAGCATAAAACGTACAGGTTGACGAAAAGTTACAACAAAGTAAAATGTTTTTTTAATAGCTGCTGTAATTAAGTTCTATTAACTTGCTTAGGTTATATGGAATCGGAATAAAAGGAGACAGAATTCAGAATTATATCCAAGTACAATTCTATAGCAGTCTCAAATCAATTTAGGACAATCTAAAGCCATTTAATCAGATTAAAATCAGCCTTATAAGGTATCAAGTCGTTGCGCGGAACAATGCGCAGTGCATAGTTAATTGTGCCGGGTTCAAATAATCTTGTTGAAATAGTGAAGTAATGAATGCCCGATTTTTCTTCAATTAGCTTGGCTTCTTCAATCCCTATAAGTTCGCGGTGTCCGAAAAAGTTCTCGGTAATAATGAGTTCAATTTGTACATCATCAGGTTTAATGCCGTTGAGGTTCATTGCAATATGCATATTAATGATATCACCTGTCTGAGCCATTTCGGCTTCAGGACGGTTTGTCTCTAAAGATACCAGCTCAACTTCTTTCCAGCGTGCAGTGATGTACTTTTTCCACCGGTTTAGTTGCGATAGTAACTGGTAATTGTCCGCTTTCAGTTGTTTACTGCGTTTGTAGAGTTTGTTATAAAACCGACTGAAATAATCTTGCAGCATTCTTCGCGTTGTGAATTGTGGTGCAACCTCAGAGATAGACTTTTTAATATACCCGACCCATTGCTCGGGAACCCCTTCAGCATTACGGTTATAGAACATAGGAATGATCTCGTTTTCGAGCATGGAGTAAATACTTTCACTATCGAGCTCATCCTGAAAATCCTGATTCTGGTATGTTCTTTCCTTAGGTAAAGCCCAACCGGCGCCTTTTTTATAGCCTTCAACCCACCAACCATCGAGTACACTAAAGTGCAATACACCGTTCAATACGGCTTTCATACCGCTGGTTCCACTGGCTTCAAGAGGTCGGGTAGGAGTGTTGAGCCAGATGTCTACGCCCTGCACCAGCCTTTTGGCAAGATTAATGTCATAATTCTCGAGGAAAATAATTTTACCCAGAAACTCGGGTTGCTTCGAAATCTCAACAATATATTTTATGAGGTCCTGACCGGCTTTATCGTTAGGGTGTGCTTTCCCTGCAAAAATGAACTGTACGGGTTGTTTCGGATTGTTTACGATTTCTTTCAGTCTTTCAATATTTTTAAAAAGAAGATGTGCCCTTTTATAAGTGGCAAAGCGCCGTGCGAAGGCAATTGTAAGCGCTTGTGGTTTCAGGTTGTCGAGAACTGAAATCATATTTTTCGGGTTTTCAAACCGGCTTACCCAAAACTTTCTTATGCGTTTATGCAAATAGTCAACTAAGATTTGACGTTGTTGCTGGCGCAGAGACCAAATTTCAGAATCGGGAACATTGCTTAGAATTTTCCACCTGTCAGTATCCGATAACCAGTTGTCGATGTCTTCCCCCAGGTTGTTAATATAGAATTCCTGCCATTTGGGCGCTGTCCACGACTTATAATGAACACCATTGGTAGCATAGCTAATATGCAGCTCCTCAGGTAAAAAATCATGGTACAGATTGTGAAAAATACCACGGCTGACGTGCCCGTGCAGCAAACTAACCCCGTTGATTTCCTGAGAAAAGTTCGCTGCCAGATAGCTCATCGAGAATTTTTTATCAGCAGGGCTTGCTTTCCCAAGATTCATGAAATCATCCCAGGTTATGTTGAACCTTTCGGGATAATGAAACATATAGGTACGCATAAGATCTTCGTCGAAAACGTCATGCCCTGCGGGAACAGGCGTATGCGTGGTAAACAGCGACGATGCTCTGATGTAGTCGAGAGCTTCGGAGAAGGTAAGACCGCTTTCATGCATTAGTACACGAAGACGCTCCAGTCCTATAAAAGCCGCATGCCCTTCGTTTACATGGTACATATCCGGTCGTAGTTGTAATAATCGAATCAGCCTGATGCCTCCAATTCCGAGGATCATTTCCTGTTTTAGCCTGTTTTCGTTATCACCGCCATACAATTGGTAGGTGATCTCCCTGTCGTTTTCCTGATTTTTTTCAAAATCGGTATCAAGCAGGTAAAGTTTGTTTCTGCCGATATTAACCATCCAAATACGAGCATACACGATGCGCCCTGGAAAAACAATGCTCACTTCCGCCCAGCTTCCGTCGGGGTTTCTGGCTGCGCTAATCGGCAAATTGCTGAATCGCTGCGGAGTGTATTCCGAAAGCTGTTCCCCGTAAACAGAGAGCTTTTGTTTAAAATATCCGTTTCTATAAAGAAGACCGATACCCGTCATATTTACTTCACTGTCGCTGGCTTCTTTAAGGTAGTCGCCGGCAAGTATTCCCAGACCGCCCGAGAATATTTTAAGGTTGTCGTTAAAACCATATTCCATGCTGAAATACGCAATATGAGGCGCCTTTTTGTAGGTTTCTTCGCTCATATATGTTTCGTATTTCTTCACGATTCTGTTGTACACTTCATGAAATTCTTCATCAGCGACAAGCTCTGCGAAGCGCATTTCAGAAATATCTTTCAGCATTTTAATGGGATTGTACTTGTGCTTTTCCCAAAGTTCAGGGTCCATCATTTGAAACATATCAACCACATCGGTATTCCACGACCACCAAATATTCATCATTATGTCGCGGAGTTTATTGAATTCCTCGGGTAGTGAAGCAGCCACTTCAATACTTTGCCAGTCGGGTTGGTTAATATCGGTTCTAAACTGGGGTATGTAACCTGTTTGTCGAATATGTATAAACGACTCCTTTCTTGATTCAACAATTTCCAGAGTTTTTCGGAATGCTTCGAAGTAATTTACAATTAGGTTTTGCCATAACGCAGTTTTGGAGGTTTCGTGTGCTTCGGAGCGAAGCCGGTCATGTTGTTCGCAATTGAGCTGTTCCAATGATGCGATGTGCGACGCAAGCTCATTTACTGCTTCCTGATAGTTGTCATCGTCTCTGTTAACAACATAACAGGATTGGTTTCCTCCGGGGTAACGCGACTGTATCCATGCACCAAATCCTGCAAGACTTGTAGTTACTGTCGGTACATAAAAAGCTATGCTTTCAAGAGGGGTGTATCCCCAGGGTTCATAATACGAAGCAAAAATAGTCAGATCAAGGCCTGGAAGTACTTCGTAGTAATGTTTGTTGAGTATACCATCGTTACCGTTTAGGTAGGCAGGGATGAAAACAAAAAACAGGTTATCAGGCATGCCTGTTTCACGAAGACGTCTTACTAGCGGGTCGTTATCGTAATCATGCAAAATATGACTGCATATGCTTTTTGAGGTCAGATGATGTGTTTCTGCTTCGTTTTCGAGCATGCAAACAATTTCTTTATCGGGACCCTGGTTATATGCAGGTACGAGTACATATGCGATAATATTTTTGTCGGGATTCGAATTGGCAGCAAGCATCAGCGAATCGATAAACATGTCGATACCTTTATTCCTGAATTCGTAACGTCCACTGGTACCCACGAGAACCGATTCTTTTGCTGGCAGCGGGCCTTGCATGATTTCTGCAAGTTTCAGTAATCTGTCTCTACAGAATTTCCTTGTATCATTTATTGTTTCAACTGGGGGTACTATGTTCAGATTAAATCCATTTGGGGTAACAATATCGGGGGCTCGTCCGATTAGGTATTTACACTCATTGGCAGTGATGCTGCTTACTGTGGTGAACACATCTGCGTGCAAAGCTGCATTTCGTTCCAGAGAGTATTTTGAGGTGACATTGAACTCGCTCGCCGTTATTTCCGGCTGGAAGTCTCCCAGTTGACCGTATAGCTTGCGTCCGTTTCCTGCCAAACATCTGCCAAGCACAGTTGCATGGGTTGTGAAAATAGTCCCTGCCTGTGGGCAATGCTGTTTAAGATAAAGAACACCGGAGCCGGTCATCCATTCATGAAAATGTGCTATGGCACGTTCACGTATATGAAGATAAAAGTTAATAAAGCTTTCAATTACCATTCCTGCAGCATAACCAAATAAGGCAGGCTCAATATAGTCCCATTGTCCGGTTATCGAATCAAGCCTGTACTCCTCCCATAAAGATTTAAATATTTCATCTTTTTTCGAGTACAAACCGGTGAAATCAACCAGTATGGCAATTTGAGGTTTGTCAATTTTCCATGTGCCGACCTTTATCCTAATACCTTCAGCTATGGCGTGTTGTTTCCATTCCTGAAACAGCTCAGGCATTTCGATGAATTCGGGGTTGGCCTTTTCTTCTCTCCATAAATCGGGTCCGATAAAAATGTATCTGTCACCCAGGCTACCATGCTCCGATGATTGTATTAACGATGCTTTTGTTGCAAGTACAGTGTGTATTCCTCCCACTTTCTGACAAACCTCCCAGCTTATTTCGAAAAGGTAATGCGGTAGAATCATATTGTATTACGGTATTTTAAATTTTATAATTTGTTCAGGCGAATAATAAAATCACTGATAACATTCATATAGTTTATAAATGCAGAATACGGTGAGTCGTAGGGATTAAAGTATTTGTGAACATCACCGTCGGAGAACCATTTGGTACACAGGTAATAGAAATGGTCGCTGGTTTGCAGCATTCGCCATTCTTTAATGATTTGTTCATTTCCCGTGGCTTTTACTTTTTCGTCAAGGCTGTACAACTTATTAAAGGCTTCATCCTGTAGTTCGTTGCCGAGCCATGCAGTAAGGTCACGTTCCTCATCGGCCCATGATATCGGATACGGTACATGTATTGCCGACATGGGGATAAGTGTGTCGGCTATCTCCGAAGGTGTCAAGAATTTGTAATTACCCGAATGCAATGCCATTCCGGGGAAAGCTTTCATAAAGTCGAAGATTCCTGTTTCGGCCCACTGATGTTCCCCAAATGTTTCGTAATCCATAAACAAATTGATAACTTCTTCTTTTTCGTCGGTTTCGCTGAGCCAGCGGATATACTTGTCGGCAGTAAGCGGCCACTCTTCCCATGCTTTATTTGAAAAACGGAACGCAATATCATCGCTGAGCCGGAAGTTTTTAAGCAGCACTTTTAATCGCGGATTAATTGCATTGCAGTACATAAAGTTAGGACTTTTCCACCCCAACACGTGTTTTGCACCTTCGGTCAGCATGACTTTGTAACCCATATTGGCCACCATTTCGCCAATTGCATCGGAATATATCAACTCGGTGTTTCTGAAAGAAACCGGGGTCAGTCCAAAGTGCTTTTCAACCAAAGCTGTCTGAATTTTTACCTGGGCTGCAAATTCTTCTTCGCTCTTGAGTGCTGCAAGACTATGAGCATAGGTTTCGGCCAAAAACTCAACACAACCTGTATCGGCAAGGCGTTTGAAACTATCCATCACATCGGGAGCATATTTTTCGAACTGTTCAATGGCAACCCCCGAAATGGAATAGGTAATCCGGAACGCTCCATTCATTTTATGTATCAGGTCGAGGAACAACTGGTTAGCGGGCAGGTAACATTTTTCTGCAACCTTTCGCATGATGGTGCGGTTCGAATAATCGTCGAAATAATAATGGTCGTGCCCGATGTCGAAAAAGCGGTATCTCTTCAGCCGAAATGGCTGGTGAACCTGAAAATAAAAGCAAATTGTCTTCATATCTATCTTTTATATCCTGCTGTTACGCAAGAAAATTATCAAACTAAACTTTCATAAATCTCTTTAACCCGGAAAGCGGCATGATCCCATTTTAACTGTTCTACTTCGCTACGCCCGTATTTCTTGAACATGGTAGTAAGTCCTTCGTAATGCAACAATCCATATATTGAGTCAGCCATTTCATCGATATCCCAGAAATCGATTTTAATGGCATGGTTCAGAATTTCTGATACGCCCGACTGTTTCGAAATGATTACCGGAACATTGGCAGTCATGGCTTCGAGGGGTGAAATTCCGAAGGGTTCTGAAACCGAAGGCATCACATACACATCGCTTATAGCAAACATACGGTGAACATCGGCTCCTTTCAGGAAACCTGTGAAATGAAATTTGTCGGCAATACCAAGTTTGGCGACGCGTTTTATCATTCGGGTGAGCATGTCGCCGCTGCCTGCCATCACAAAACGCACATTGGGGTCTTTATTGATGACAAGATTGGCTGCTTCAACAAAATAATCGGGACCTTTCTGATAAGTGATTCTTCCCAGGAAAGTAACTATTTTTTCGCTTACACCGCGGGTGAAATCGGGTTCCGAAAAATTGCCTGTCTGCACTCCGTTGTACACTGTAAATACCTTGTCTTCGCTGATACCGTATTTTTCGATAACGATTTTGCGGGTAAGATTGCTTACAGTAATTATTCTGTCGGCAGCGAGCATGCCTTTACGTTCAATATCATACACATTCTGGTTGATATTCTCACCACTTCGGTCAAATTCGGTAGCATGAACATGAATTACCAGCGGCTTACCCGAAACTTCCTTGGCTGCGATGCCGGCAGGGTATGTGAGCCAGTCGTGGGAATGGATAACCTCAAAATTATTCTGCAGTGCTATGGCAGAAGCAATTACTGCGTAGCGCGAAACCTCTTCCATCAGGTTGGGTCCGTATTCACCCGAAAAACTGAATTTCTTACTGAAAATGCGGTATTTTATATCTTCGGTATTCAGTAATGTGTTTTCGAAAAGCCTTGAGTATAATTCAGGGTCGAGATAAGGTATAATACGGCTATTCACTTCTATGTACTGCATCTTTTCCCAGAATAGCTTCTGCTCTTCGGTGTCGGTCGCAATTTCGATATCACTGGCGTTGCGCAAGCGCATAAAAGGTGCATTTTCGTCGCCAAATAATCGTGGTACAACAAAAATCATTTCCACACCCAGCGACGAAAGTGCTCTGGTGAGCCCATAACAGGCAGTACCCAGGCCTCCGGTAATATGGGGAGGAAACTCCCATCCGAACATCAGTACTTTCATGGCTGTTCCTCCTTCATTTTTTCGATCGTGTAATGTATCCGTAAGAGTTCGGCAACGCTCCAAGCCTGCGAAATTGCCCCACCCGGATTATGCGGCGGGTCTCCGTCGAACACTTCCGATACTGTGCCTATTCCGTGACGGGTCATTTCTTCCTCGAATCCGTAAAATAGCTTCTCTGCCAGCACAATACCGCTTTGCCCATGAAGTTTGAGGTAAGCATCCACAAAACTACCCAGAAGCCAAGGCCAAACAGTACCTTGATGGTAAGCCCTGTCCATATTCTCCTGATTGCCTTCGTAAGTTCCTATATAGTCTTTATCTTTTGGCGACAGGCTCCTGAGACCTTTGGGTGTGAGAAGGTGCGATTTAACAACATCCACCACTGATTTGGCAATATCTTCATCCACTACCTGATATGGCAATGAGGCTGCAAATATCATGTTGGGCCTTATTTTCCAGTCGGTGTATCCGTTATCGTGAAAATCGGCCAGATATTTCTTTTTCTCGTCCCAGAAAATACCGGTAAACGATTCTTTAATTTTTGCTGGCAAATAGGAGTATTTTTCCGCAAATTCATTGTTGCCGACACTTTTTGAAAACTCCAGCAGAAAGCACACCGCATTGTACCACAGTGCATTGATTTCAACGGTGAAACCTCTTCGCTGTGTTACCGGAATACCGTTAATTTTTACATCCATCCATGTGAGTGCAGCATTATCGGCTCCTGCATATATCAATCCATTGTCGCACATATGAATGTTGAACGAAGTCCCTTTGCTGTACGCTTCGAAGATCTCCATCATTTTGAGGTAAAAATTCTGACGAACAGCTTCGGTATTATTGCTGAACAACAAATATTGCTGCACTGCATAAAAATACCATAGCGGTGCGTCTGCGGCATTGTAAACAGCCTCTTCGCCAGATTCCATGTTTGGAAATAGTCCGTTACGCAGTTTTTCACTACTGGTTTGGAGTATTTTGAAGCAAGTTTCAAAATTACTGTTAATCAGGGTAAGCCCCGGCAATGAAATAAAAGTGTCGCGCCCCCAGCTTCCAAACCAAGGGAAGCCTGCTGTGATTTCGAATTTCTGTTTATTTCTGATCACAAATTGTTGCGAAGCATTGGTGAGGCAGTTGATGTAGCTGCTGCGAGGAGTGCGGCTGAACGATTCTTTATCGAAAAGCTCATTCAGAATTTTAGGGTCTGTTTCGGTAAGCCCTGCACTGAAAATGATGCTTTCGCCCCGTTCAATGTTCACTTCAAAATACCCGGGTACAAACAAATCTTCCTGAAAATCGAGCCCGGCTTTCTGGTCTTCGATATATTCGATGTTATAATACCAGTGCGGAACATGAACGTAGTCAACTTCTTTCGAAAACTGCATGAACACAGGCTTGTATGATTCATAAAGTTTCATGCTGATACCATTGGCTGCTTTTTCGTATTTTTTATTGGTGTACATATTTTCACGAGTGAGAGTATGTACACTCCGGAATGCAAGAAAAGGCTTGAAGCGTAGAGTTGTTGGACTATTTGCTTCGAACAGGGTGTAACGAGTCATAATACGCTCTTCTTCAACCGAAAAAAGCTGCTCTTTTATCAAAACAACCCCACCGACACGGTAAATGAGCATGGGTATAGGGTCAACAAAAAACTCCCTTGCATATTTATGTCCTTTGGGTTCAAATATAACAGGATATTTATGGATGGAGAGGTTGAACATAGCGCCATGCTGAATTACCGACTCATCGAGCGATGAAAGTAATACGTGCCTCTCACCATCAATTTCATCCATCGGACATACAAGCAAGCCATGGTATTTACGGGTGTTGCATCCGATAATCGTGGTGCTGGCATACGACCCAGCCCTGTTGGTCCTGATCAGCTCCCGTGAAAGAGAGAATTCAAGGTTGATCAGTTCGTCTTTGGTAAACTTAATATACGACATACAATTAGATGACTTTTCAAAAGTGTATAAAAATACAAAAATATGCTGGTTTATAAAAGAATATGTTAGCTAATTATTAATATTGATAATGAAAATGTTTCTCTTATTGA
>JAGOLH010000035.1:17346-29965 GCA_017994175.1 Bacteroidales bacterium
CTTATTGAAAACAGATAGCTAAAGCCGATAAAATAAATAGCCAACTTCGCATAAAACAGGGTTATTGCTCATTGAAACCCACTGTAAAATGAAACGAATTCATCTCTCATTTCTATTTTTTGCAGGCCTCACTTTAAGTAAGAACCCTTCACTCGGTGCCGTGTGGAAGAGCATCTAAACTTCATTTTCCATTTGTTGTTTTTCTATTCACGACTTCACTGGCAAGGCTCAGGTGTGCCCATCGGGAAGTGAAAATAAAACGATAAAACAGTGTATTTGTTATAAAAAATATTTTTTACTTTTGTTGAGTTTACACTAAGCAACCAAAATTATTTTGTCCATGCCAATTTTTTTCTCTTAAAAACAAGAAAATGGAAAAAGAATTTTATTCAATTATTTTTGTGTTTTTATCAATTGGGTTAAGCGCTCAAACCGATCACATTGCAGTTCAAGACGTAAAACTTGAAAACGGTACGACCATCACCAATTACAACAATGGTATCCGCAAAGAAAAAGTATTTGAAAATACCGGATTTGAAACGGTGCCTATACTTTGCGATAGTTTGACCGACTCGCGGGATGGAAGCACATATAAAATAGTAAAAATCGGCAATCAAGTGTGGATGGCTGAGAACTTACGCTATTTACCAGAAGTGGTAGGGCGTAAAGCTGGATCAATAGATACAAAAGATCTTAAATACTTTTATGTTTACGGTTTCAATGATACCACTGTGAGTAAAGCCAAAGCAACAAAAAATTATAAAACCTATGGTGTGCTTTACAATTGGAAAGCTGCAAATGTCAGTTGTCCGAAAGGATGGCATTTGCCAAGCAATGCTGAATGGCAGCAGCTAAGCGATTTTTTGGGTGGTGATAATGTCGCTGGTGGTGAATTAAAAGAAATAGGTGTTACCCTATGGAAAAAACCTAATATTGGCGCTACCGATGCTGTTGGCTTCAAGGCTCGTCCGGGTGGTGGTCGCCACTATGATAAGCGTTTTTACTTCATTGGGCGCTATGGCTACTGGTGGAGTTCTACCGAGGACGGTCCGAATACCGCTTGGGCCCGCTACATGTGGGATCAGGCCAGTAAAATGCACCGAAACAACGGTCGCAAAGATATGGGTTTTTCGGTTCGATGTGTCAAGGATTAGACTAGCTGACAAAGTGATTCAGTTCCAGCAAAGTCAATTTTTTCTTCCCAATACCCACCGTTATTTCGAATTTAGATAAGCGATAGTGCTATGTAAAATTTTCAGGAGGGGGAATTATTTATTCTATCGGTTAAAAATCAACGTCTGTCTATTTTATTTTACCAGAATGTTGCCATTCTGTAGCTTTGTTAACTGAAAATTTATTCAATGTTAATTAATTCTCATTTTGGGTTTATGAAAAAAATAATCATTTCAATTTTAGTATTCGGTTTGGTTTCGGCTTCGGCATTTTGTCAGCAATGGGGTTTGTACACCTTATACAGCGTTCAGAATAGCACCGCTGCTTATCTTATCGACACTGCCGATAGCCCGGCCACCTATCACTCATGGACGTTTTCGTCATCGAAAAAAACGGGTTATTCAAGTTATCTTACCCACGGAGATACTTTAGTACGTTCATATATGTCGGGTTCCAGTGGTGGCGGTGGATCCACGGGAGGATTGCAGAAGGTTTTGTGGAATGGAACCGTGTATTGGGATATTACCTATGCGAATATGCACCACGATATATGCCCGCTCCCAAACGGAAATGTACTTGTGATTGCTTACGATAATAAAACATCTACTCAGGCAGTGGCAATGGGAGCGAATTCGAGCAGATCGATAAAATCGGAGAAAATTGTTGAACTTAAACGTACCGGTCAGAATACATATCAGGAAGTGTGGGTGTGGTACCTATGGGATCACTTGTGTCAGGAATACAGCTCCTCCAAACCCAATTATTACAGCGATGTTGCCTTGCACCCTGAATTGCTTGATATAAATGTTAATACCCAATCGGAAATAATGCACATGAATGGAATTGACTACAATGCGTCAAAAGACCAGATTGTTTTCAGTTGTCATAACTTAAATGAGTTGTTTGTGATTGACCACAGTACTACAACAGCACAGGCAGCTACTCATAGCGGAGGTAACTCCGGTAAAGGCGGAGATTTTCTTTACCGCTGGGGTTGCCCATCGAATTACGATGAATCAGGCACCACAAATTTTAATGTAATTCATGACGCACGTTGGATTCCATCCGATCACCCGACGTACCCCAATTGCATTTCGGCATTCAATAATAAAGGGGGAAGCGGCTCAAAATCAGCTTCTGATGTTATTGATCCTCCTGATAACGGTTACGTTTATAGTATCACTTCCGGAGAACCGTTTTTACCCACAACCTACAATACACGCTACACAAGCAATTACTCATGCAACAATATGGGGGGGCAGCAACGCCTTCCGAATGGGAATACATTTATGTGTGTACCCGCTTCGGCTACTTACCTTATTGAAGTAAATTCTGCCGGCACAAGCCTTTGGAATAAAACCGTAAGCGGAACAGTGGCTCAGGCAATCCGGTACAGTAAATGTTATGTCAGGGGTCCGGTGGTTACTGCTGGGGCATCACTCACTTCGGTTTGTTCCGGTAATGCGGTTACCCTGAATTCCTCAGCCGTTTCTGTCACTGAAACAAGTCCAACTTACACGTATGCATGGTCTTCGACAAACGGTTATTCAGGTGCAACCCAAACCCCGGTAATATATCCAACAGTAACGGGAACTTATACGGTAACTATTACCAACACTGCCATTTCTTGTTCAAGCACTGCGTCGGTTACCGTTACAGTATTACCTTTACCTGAGGCTAATGCAGGAAACGATGTTGCTATTAATGCAGGATCTTCTACAACCCTTACAGCATCTGGAGGGGGAACCTATCACTGGAGTACAGGTGCAAATACTCAGAGCATTACTGTAAATCCTGCAGAAACTACTACTTATACAGTGACCGTAACCGGTTCAAATGGCTGTACTGCATCTGACGCTGTGGTTGTAAATGTTAATGCTGGAACACTTAGCGTTGCAGCGACCGCCGATAATCAAACGATATGTATTGGCGACCCTGTTCAGCTATATGCCACCCCATCAGGAGGGGCCGGTTATTCTTACAGTTGGTCATCGGTGCCTGAAGGGTTTTATTCAAATGAGCAAAATCCGGTTGTCTATCCTGTTGAAAATACTGTCTACACCATTCTAGTAACCAGTGGTGTAAACAATGCTTCGGGAAGTGTGAACATCACTGTAAACCCATTGCCGCCAACCCCTACGATTACTGAATACAGCAATTTTCTGATGTCGTCAGCAGCATACTCTTATCAATGGTATTTAAATGGAATACCTATGGATGGTGCAGTTAATCAGGTATTCACGCCACTGGAGCCTGGAAATTATCAGGTCGAAATTATTGATAATAATGGGTGTTCATCCATGTCAGCAGTTTTTTTATTTACAGGTACAAGTAACACTTCAATTGATAAGGAAAGTCTCATCACTGTATACCCGAACCCTTCCAGTGGAAAAGTATGTATTGCTATCGAAGATGAAAGCATTGTAAATTATACAGTAAAAATCATTTCACTTACAGGAGCAAATTTACTTCAGGGTGAAAACCTCACTGAACTCAATTTGATGAACCTGTGCACCGGAATTTATTATGTGTACATTTATCCTGAAAATAAGAATTCTATTGTTAAGCGTATTTCAATTATAAAATAAAATCGTATGAAAAGTTCGAAAACACTTGCTCTTACTTTATTGGTTTCGCTCATAACTTTAGGTGCGTTTGCGCAACTATCAGTTATTCAGTATACTGAAACAAACGGATTACCCAGTAACGATGTTTGCGGTGGCATTGCCGTTGCACCGAATGGGAATATTTGGGCGGGTACTTCAGCTGGAGTTGCAAAATTCAATGGTACTGTATGGACGGGCTACGATAGTGGAGATGGTATGATAAGCGACTATTGCACCTGTATTGCGGTGGACAATAACAACATAGTATGGGTTGGCACCGATATGGGGCTTTGTCGATTCGACGGATCTACTTTTACTAACTACACCACTGTTGAAGGTCTGGCCGATAATTCGGTAAATTACATTGCTTGCGATAATGCCGGTAAGGTATATATTGCAACATTCAATGGTGTTTCAGTTTTTAATGGCATATCGTTCGATAATCTTACAACCGATGACGGCCTGCCCACCAATCTGATCGTTTATGTGCATGTTGTTGCCCCAAATAATGTTTGGTTTGCTACCTTGGGCGAAGGTGCCGTGTATTTCAATGGCACATCTTTTACATCTTTCAGCACCGGACAAGGACTTGCCTCAACCGATATCAGCTCTGTTGTGGTTGATACAGATCAAAAGAAGTGGATTGCTTCTTTTAGCGGAATAGATGTGTTGGATTCCGAAAATCAGTATTATACATTGCAAAATCATGAAGATGGCTTGTATTCACCTTATGCTGATGGCTTATATCATGATTTTGTTCAGGATGTTGCAGCTGATGCGCTTGGGAATATCTGGGCTTGTGTTTATGTCGATTATCTTCAGGATGGCGCAGTTACGTTGTATAGTAATGGCGAGTGGCAGACTGTATTCACCGAAACAAATTCGTTGCGAGATATAAAAACCGATCCGAATGGCAATGCTTGGATTGGTTCGGGAGCAGGTGTTTTTAAAGTTCAGATTGAATCAAGTCTGAACGAAATCGATGAGAGCCTGATGCCTGTCGTTTACCCAAACCCTGCAGAACAATATATCAATATCTTATATGCTGATAAAATATGCTCTGTTAAAATATTTAATGTGCAGGGGAAACTGGTCAGCAGTTATAGTAATGAGCAATCAAACCGTTTCGATATTTCAGGTTTGGCTGATGGATACTACTATATTCAATTCGATGCAGCAAATTTGCGTTATACCCTTAACTTTGTGAAAAAATAAGTATTTGAATTAACCAGCAGTATTTATAATCAGACCAAGTGTTGCAATTTGCTTCTCAACGATTTTCATGGTATTTAGGTACAGTACTTTTGTTTTTTGCCCTCATTGAATTTCCCGCAGTGGCATTCTCACAAAGCGATTTCTACAATATCAGGAAAGTGCAGGAAATTCGTATCAATTTCTACGATGCTCATTGGAAAACTACTCTCGATAGCTTGTTTGCTGCAGGAAACAGCGACATTCGAATCGGGGCAGATGTTACAATCAACGGAACTGTATTTCATAGGTGCGGAGTTCGCTACAAAGGCTTCAGTTCATGGAATTCATCCGAAACCAAAAATCCGTTTAACATTGACCTTGACTTCAGTATAAAAAATCAGAATTATCAGGGTTACACAACCCTGAAGCTGAGCAATGGTATTTATGACCCTTCATTTATAAGGGAGGTATTGTCGTATTACATTGTACGCCAGTATATGCCAGCCTCCCAAGCCAATTTTTCGGAATTGTATATCAACGACACACTCATTGGCTTATATACCAATGTTGAGGCAGTGAATGACGAGTTTATTGAAAAGCATTTTGGAAGTTGTAAAAACACGTTTTTTAAAGGTAGCCCCGAAGCCCTCGATTTTCCGTTTGGC
Organism: Bacteroidales bacterium; assembly: GCA_017994175.1. Classification (GTDB taxonomy): domain Bacteria; phylum Bacteroidota; class Bacteroidia; order Bacteroidales; family ML635J-15; genus JAGOEF01. The sequence continues at coordinate 22,985 of JAGOLH010000035.1, forward strand.
GACAATGCCAATCTCAGTTACATTGAGGGTGAGGATTCAACCTATTATATGACTTTTTATAAAATGGAATCGGAATATGGTTGGAGCAGACTGTTTGAGCTGATACGAATCCTCAATTCCGATACTGCAAGTCTCCCGTCTGTTTTGAATATCGACCGCACTTTGTGGATGCATGCTTTTAATTATTCATTGCTTAATTTGGATAGTTATATTGCTTATTCACAGAATTACTATATGTACGAAGACGATAATTCAGTCTTTAATCCGATTGTCTGGGATTTGAACATGTCGTTTGGAAGTTTTCGTTATAGCGATGGAGCCTTGAACTATAATGGAGTAACCATAAACAAACTTAAGACCTTAAACCCTTTGCAGCACCTTACTTTTTCGATTTCACCAAGACCGTTGATGAAAAATTTGTTTTTGAACAGCACGTATCGTAAAATGTATCTGGCCCATATACGGACTATTATAAATAGGAATATAATTAGTGATGAATACTTGCAAATTGCTCAGGAATTGCACGATACAATTGCTTTTTATGTTGACCGTGATACTAACAAATTTTACCCTTACGAATATTTTCAAAACAACCTTACATCTACCGTAGGTGCTTCAGGAGAGCAATATCCCGGCATCCAGGATCTGATGGAAGCACGTGCAACGTATCTGAGCACGTATTCAGGCATTGGCGGATATCCACTTATTGATACTCCGGTTTGCAATCCTGCCAGACCGGGAAATGGTAGTATTGTAAATATTACAACCGTTGTTGAGGGGGCAACTGAAGTGTATTTATATTATCGTTTCCACCCCGCATTGGTATTTAGCAAAGCTGAAATGTCGGATGACGGATTGCACAACGACGGAACTTCCGATGATGGAATCTATGGTATAACCCTCACAATTGGTGGAGAAACACTGGAGTACTATGTCTGGGCTGAAAACGAAACCGCCGGTGCATTTCTTCCTGAAGATGCTTCGTATAAATTTTTTACTGCAAATGTTTATCCCGTATCAGGGAGATTGGTGATTAATGAATATGGTTTCTGCGGTGCAAACTCCATCGAACAATGTGTTAATCTGCCGGCATGGATTGAATTATTCAACAATTCGCAAGTTGATATCAACCTGAAGTCATTCACTTTAGAGCAAAACGATAATGTTTGGTATTTTACGGATACTGCAATCCCTGCAAATTCTTTTTTATGTGTGTCGGCAGATGCAGCTTTCGCGGAGTCGGAAACAAATTTGGGATTCTTTCTTTCGTGTGATTGCCTTATGCTGAAAAGCGACAGCGGAGAGATTATTGATTCTTGTGTAGTAATATGCCCTAAGGCAGGGAATTCAGTCGGAAGGTACCCCAATGGTAGTGGCGACTTCAGGTTACTGCTCCCTTCGATGGCTTCATTCAATATACCAGTTACACTGAACTTGCCGGTGCTTTATGTAAGCCCAAATCCAGCCAGTAAGTATGTGATTGTTCAAGGTGAGATATCAGGAAATCAAATGAACCTGAAGATATTTAATCAGTTGGGCGGACTTGTCTATTCAAAGCAGTTCAACAGTTGCAATACTTTCTTTGCCGAAAAAATTGAATTAAATGGATTTGCATCAGGAGAATACATTATTCTCCTGATGGATGGCACAAAATATGCTTTTATGAAATTTATTGTTATTTAATGCGTTTTAAAGACATTGATTCATTAGATTTGTAACCGAAAATTAAAAACACAGAAAGATGAAATATCGTTTATTATTAGCCCAATGCGCTGTACTTATTATTGTGGCTGCAACCATAGCCTCTTGCGAAAAACCGGAGGGGGAGGGCGGAACCGCTACCATTAACGGGAGTGTTTGGGTCCGTGATTATAACAGTACTTTTACACAGCTTACCGGAGAATACGCTGCTGCCGATGAGGATGTGTATATTGTGTATGGAGACCATGTTGGCTACGACGACAAAACTTCCACCGATTACAACGGCCGGTTTAGTTTTCGTTACCTGAGGCCTGGTGATTATACGGTATATGTTTATTCAAAAGATTCAACACTGACTTCGGTATCGGGAGAAATTGCCGTGATTCAACAATTCCAGGTTACCCAGAGAGAACAGGTAGTAGAATTACCTCAATTTATTATTTTTAATTAATGTAAATTATTGTTGATATGAAAGCATTATTTGTAATGATTTTACTTGCTGTTGGCATAAGCAGCTTCTCTCAAAGTGCTAAGGATGCCAGGTTAAACAGGTTGAAGTCGAAAACTACGATGAAAACTGTTGAAAACAATGGGGTACCGACAATTTTTAAAGAAACGTATGAAGAGTTTGATAAAAACGGTAAAACTACCCTTAAGACAGAATATTCGAAAAGTGGCTCTGTTAAGCATCAGGAAACGTATAAATACGATAGCTTCGGTAACGTAACCGAGTATGTAGAATCCGATACCAAAGACGGAACAGTGTTTAAAACCGTGTTTACTTACAATGCAAACGGAGATAAAGTGTCCGAAACAATTACCGATGTGTCGGGTAAGCTTGTCGAAAAATCAACATATACCTACGATTCCAAGGGTTTGCGTACAGAAAAAAGAGAATATAACAGTGATGGTTCACTTAAGTCTATCCGTAAAATTTCGTACGAATACTATTAGCAGAAATGCAAGACTTAGGCAAAATTATCAATGATTACATGCCCATTTCCCTGAGTGAGATGGACTCAGTGAAACTTTTGAACAGGTTAGATAAGAAATATATTTTACCAAGCAGCAAACTCATTGAAATATTGCGTGAGCTGATTCAAGATTATTATATCCTTCAGATTAATGATGTCAGAAATTGTCGTTACACAACGGTATATTACGATACCGATGATTTTATGCTTTTTCGTCAACACCAGAACGGCAAAATGAATCGGTATAAAGTCCGCTTTCGAAGGTATGAGGATTCGGATGTGAATTTTTTTGAACTGAAGTTTAAAAATAATAAATCCAGAACCATTAAAGAAAGACTTGAGACTAATACGTTCAAACCTGAGCTTACAAGGAAAAAGACAGAATTCCTCGAAAAAAAGACTCAGTTTATTGCTGCAGAGTTCAAACCGGTGATTACAATCCACTATAGGCGAATGACACTGGTGAGTAAGGAGATGAACGAAAGGATGACTATTGATACAGATTTATGGTTCGAGAACAACAATGCAAGATCCGACTATAACAATCTGGTGATTATAGAAACCAAACAGGGTGGTAATATACACTCGTATGCCTCAGAGGTGTTGAGGAATTACCATATTCACGGTTTCTCCATAAGTAAGTATTGCCTTGGTATTGTTTCACTGTATAATGAAGTGAAGAAAAACAGGTTTAAAGTAAAGCAAATGAAAATTAATAAAATTTGTTATGAATGTAATTAAACTAATCATCAGTATTACGTTGTTTGTTTTTTTGGTGTCACCGCCGCAGCTTTGCTATTCTCAAAGCTCCGAAAACAGCGAAATCATCGAAAATACATCCGATTTTTCAGTTGAAACAGATAAGGCAAAAGATAAAGACAAAAAAGATGACAAATCGAAAAAGGAGAAAGATATAATTAAGCTGAATCTCCATTTTTTTGGAAATCTGGGCATCGATATACTCACGATGCTTATAATCATTCTATTGTTTTATTTACCGGGCACAAAAAACCGTGAAAACATTTTTTCGCTGATCATGTTCAACATAACGATTTTTCTGCTGACTTTTGTGTTGAACGATGTTAAAATATCGATGGGGGCTGCATTCGGACTGTTTGCGGTATTCAGTATGTTGCGCTATCGCACAGCCGGTATTTCGATGAAAGACATGACTTATTTATTCGTGTTCATAGCACTTGGCTTATTGGGAGCAATCAGCCTTGATTATTACGAATTAGGTATTATTAACGGGATTGTGATTATGTTCATTTTTCTCCTCGACGGAGGTATCCTTTTGCGACGTGAGCTCTCGAAACGAATTCAATACGAAATAATCGAAAATATCAAGCCTGAGCGCTATAATGAATTGCTGTCCGACCTGAAAAAACGAACAGGCCTCGATATTCACCGCGTTACAATTGGCAGGGTCGATTTTCTTAAAGATTCAGCAAGTATAACAGTTTTCTACAGAAGTAATAAGAACAAAAACGCACTAAGTGAAAATAAAACTGAATAAAATACTCCTGCTGCTCGCAAATGTTTTATTTGCGGCTTCTCTAACAGGTTACAGCCAGATTAACGATGCCGGACTGTGGTTGTCGCTGGGAGCTGAAAAAAAAATAAAACAGGCTCTCTCGGTAAACTACACTGCTGAATTTCGCTTGAATGAGAATTTTACTGAGTTGGGAACAATTTACAATGATTTCGGACTGGAATACCGATTCAACAAAAATTTAAGCATTGGTGCTGCTTACAGATTTATTGCCAAAAAACAGCCCGAAAATTATTACTCATTTCGTCACCGTTTTTACATTGACCTGAATTACAAAAGAACTGTTGGTATTGTTCGTTTATCTGGTCGTCTGCGGTTGCAGAATCACTATGAAGACATTTTTTCCTCGGAACAGGGTTGGTATCCCGAAACATTATTGCGCGGTCGTGTAGGGGCGAAGTTCAATATCCCATACCCTGTTAAGCCCTACGCAACGGTAGAAGTAATGACCCCGTTGTCGGGAACAGAACTGTTTACATTGGAAAAAATCAGGTACAGGGCAGGTTTGGAATACGAACTCAACCGAATGCACTCTTTCGATTTGTTTTATATGTTCCAGCACGATTATGGTTCAAGGATACCCCGAAACGATTTTGTCGTTGGTATGGGATATTACTTTACTTTCTGAGAGTACGCCTTTTGGGGTAGTTAATTAAAAAAATATTATTTTTACTTGCTCGTTTTTGTTTTTGCCGGGTAGAATTATGAAGAACTTTTTCATCAGAATTGCGGTTATAGTCATTGTGTTGTCGGTGCACATTTGTAATGCTACAATAGCTGAAACAATTGTTATTGCCGAAAATATGTATGCAATCGATGAAACCAAAAAGCTGGTTTTGGTTAATCAGGATGTGGCAACAATAAATCTGCAATGGCCAAATCAGAAAACAGGTATAATTCTTAACGATTTTTATACTTTTTCGGAAGAAATATCAACGGTTCAAATAGGAGTTGCATATCAGGCTGTTAAAAGCAGCGTAAACTATACAATATATTTTTCGCAGCTTCCGATAATTCGCATTTATAATCAAGGACCTATATATGATGATCCTAAGGTACTTGCTGAATTTATAATGACCGAAACCGACCAGACAACTATTAGTTCATTTGTTGGTATTGAACTACGGGGCAACACCTCGTTATGGTGGGATAAGCATAATTATCTGATTGAATTCTGGACTGATGCACAGGGAGCAAATACTCATGATGTTTCGTTGCTTGGTATGCGCAGCGACGATGACTGGAATCTGCAGTCGCTGTACAACGAGCCGCTGCGGATTCGGTCGGTCAGCACCAACGATTTATGGATGAATTTCGGATCGCTTTATTATCAGCAAATCGAACCGGAAGCCAAACCCGGTATTGTGATGAAATACGCCGAGCTTTTCCTTAATGGACGTTACAAGGGTATTTACGCTGTAAGCGAAAGGGTCGACCGTAAACTCCTTCAGATTAAGAAATATGATGAAGATGACGATGAAATCAGGGGGGAGTTGTATAAAGGTACCGAATGGGCAAACGGAACTTTGTTTAACTATGCCGACGATTTCGATAATCAGTCTGCTTATTGGAGCGGATTTGAGTATGAATATCCCGAGGAGCTTATCGATTGGTACTATCTGCACGATTTCGTCGACTTTGTTGTTAATTCTACAAATGATGAATTCTATGCCACATATGAATCGAAGTTTGATGTGCAAAGTGCTATTGATTACTATATCCTGATGAATGTATCAGTGGCTGTTGACAATAGGGGTAAAAACATTTTCATTGCCCGTTACGATGCAGGAGAACCCTATTTTTATGTCCCATGGGATCTTGATGGTGTGTTTGGGATTATGTGGGACGGAACAAATACAAGCCCCAATGCAGGTCTCCTTTCAAACGGTTTATACGACAGAATGCTTTGCGATTGCGATCCCAACGGATTTAACCAACGCATGAAGAGCCGCTGGCTCGAATTGAGGGAGTCCGAAATTACCCATGAAAGTATTATGAATATATTTGAAACCAACTATAATTACTTGCTTACAAATGGTGCTTACGAGCGGGAGCAAATAGCCTGGACCACATTTAGTTACGGACAATCAAAGCTCGATTATATCTCACAATGGACCACAATAAGGCTCGATTACCTTGATATGCGTTTTGCGGAGCCATGCGTACCTGCTGGCATTCATGCAGCAGCTGATGATAACGATTTTGCAATGTACCCCAATCCGGCAAGCGATAAAGTGTATATTACAACCAACTCAGGCAGAAATTATTATAGCGTTGTTGTTAACGATTATTCCGGAAAAACTGTATTGCAGTCAGCAATACATACCAACCCTGCAGTGCTTGACGTTTCGGTTCTGCAACCGGGTTTATACATTGTTCAGCTTATCTCAGACAATGGAACAGCGATACGTAAACTGATTGTAAACCGTTAATTAAGTTTTTATAATCAGCCAGACTGACGTAACCGAATATTGGTTTGAACTAATAGTTAATGATTTTTGCCAAAGCAACTATTACCCAAAAGATGTGCTACAGGAATACCTTAAGATACGCAAGTTAAAGCTAAGCGTCAACACCCGGTACTATTCGCTAAACGATGCTTGCTGCAATAGGAGTGAGGTTCTATTTTATATAATACTCCCCGAAAATTGGACCACTGGTTAAGTTGAATAAAAACAATTAAATTTACCAGTATTATGAAAAAAAGCAGAAGAAAATTCAGTGCAAGTTTTAAAGCACAGGTAGCCATTGCAG
>JAGOLH010000108.1 GCA_017994175.1 Bacteroidales bacterium
TCTATAACAGTCAAAACTCTTTTCCACTGGTGATTTTCACGAACAGGACAGGCGATACGCTGGGTGTGAAGCAATACCCGTTTTTGCCTGCCAATCCATATCGGCGGCGGGTGTTCCCGTACCAAACCATAGCTGTGCCTGCCGGGGGCTATTTGATGAGTTGTCAGGATGAGATCGGCGATTATAACAATTATCCAGATAAATGCAGGGCATGGTTTGTAAGGTTAGACAGTGCGGGTAACGAGTTGTGGAGAAGGACTACAGCCACACAAGACACTATTTGTTTTCATCCATTTGCATTTGTTATGCCCGATGGTGATTACCTGATTACTTGGAGTGACCCAAGCTTAGATAATTCAGCAAATATTAATCATAGTTTGTGGCTGGCTCGGATGGACAACAACGGGAATATCAGCCAAAAAAGAAAAATTCAGGATTACATTGATGATTTGCCGTATAAAAGAATTTATGTAAACGATTATTATCAGGATAGCGCAGGAAATATATACCTTACCGGTGAGGCGGCATATTACACGCAACCCGGATTTATACTTAAAATAAACCCGCAGGGCGAGGTGGAGTGGTACAGAGATTATGTGTGTTTTCCTGAAAATACTGTGAATACGCCCTGGACGAAATTTTATAGCATAACTCCTACGCCCGACGGTGGGTTTATTATAGGTGGGGAGTATTACAGCCCCCCGAGCAGTATGTTTCCGTCGGGAGTGCAAAAAGGACTGGCGGTGAAGGTGGATGCATGCGGCTGCCTTGAGGAGGACTGCAACCCCGATTGCTACAATGGCTATAGCACGCAAACTATAGAAGCCATGCTGGCAGGGGTTTACCCTAACCCGGCAAGTGATGTGGTAACTGTAAGCCTGCCGGTGAAGGGTAGCACTGCGAGAATTGAATTGTTTGATGCCACGGGTTGCCAGTGGGTTGATGTGGAAACGGAATGTATGGAAACGGAAACCGGTTCGCAGGTGAAACTGAACCTAAACGGGCTGCCCGCAGGGGTGTATGTTATGAATGTATGGATTGGTGGAAAATTGTGTGTTGGTAAGGTGGCGAGGGAGTGATAGAAAAAATATTTCACTAACTCCACGTATTAAAAACAACAAAGTAGAGGAATCGTTTCAAACAAAATAAGCTGTCGGATCCGACAGCTTATTTCAAAATATGAAGTTTCGATTACATCATTCCTGGCATGCCGCCACCCATTCCAGGTTGGGGAGCAGGGTGTTCTTCGGGGATTTCAGCAATAATACATTCGGTAGTAAGCAACATTCCTGCGATTGATGCTGCATTAACAAGAGCAACTCTGGTAACTTTAGTTGGATCGATTACACCCGATTTAAACAAATTTTCATATTTTTCGGTGCGGGCATTAAACCCATAATCATCTTTCCCTTCTTTCACTTTCTGAACAATGATGGAACCTTCAATTCCTGCATTTTCAACTATTTGACGCAAAGGCTCCTCCAACGCTCTTTTTACGATGGCAATACCGGTGTTTTCATCTTCATTTTCACCTTTCATATTCGACAATGCTTCGATTGCACGGATATAAGCCACTCCACCACCGGGTACAATTCCTTCTTCAACTGCAGCACGGGTAGCGTGCAATGCATCATCGTAGCGGTCTTTCTTTTCCTTCATTTCAACCTCACTGGCAGCACCTACGCTTATTACAGCAACACCACCGGCAAGTTTTGCCAACCGTTCCTGAAGTTTTTCACGATCGTAATCCGAAGTGGTTGATTCAATCTGAGCCTTAATTTGATTAACGCGTGCTTCGATAAGTTTTTTGTCGCCTTCACCATTTATTATAACTGTGTTTTCTTTGTCGATTACAACTTTTCCGGCGCGTCCCAACTGCATTAAAGTTGTATGATCGAGTTTGAGACCTCTTTCCTCAGTAATTACTTCTCCATTCGTGATTACTGCTATGTCCTGAAGCATTTCTTTTCTTCTGTCGCCAAATCCGGGTGCTTTTACTGCAGCAATTTTAATAGTACCTCTCAAACGATTCACTACTAAAGTAGCAAGAGCTTCGCCTTCAACATCTTCCGATACGATAAGCATTGAAGCACCTTCCTGTGCAACGGGTTCTAACACTGGCATCAGGTCTTTCATCGATGAAATCTTTTTATCGGTAATCAGAATATACGGATTATCGAGCACGGCTTCCATTTTTTCGCTATCGGTAACAAAATAAGGAGAAATATACCCACGGTCGAACTGCATCCCTTCAACAACTTTAACAACAGTCTCGGTTCCTTTTGCTTCTTCGATGGTAATTACACCTTCGTGTCCGGCTTTCCACATTGCATAAGAAATGGTAACGCCAATTTCTTTTTCGTTGTTTGCCGATATAGAACCAACCTGTGAAATTTCATCAAAGTCAACAATTTCGTTGATGATTTTTACTTTATCGGTATAACTAATTTCCTGCTTTTTATCTTTATTTTCTTTGAAAATAATTTCGGCTTTGTTGATAATATCATTCTTTTTTATGGAACGAGTTTGCGCCTGCAGTTTTTCTACTGTTGCCTGAACAGCTTTGTCTATTCCCCTTTTTAAATCCATTGGGTTTGCTCCTGCTGCAACATTTTTCATACCTGTATTGATGATAGACTGTGCCAAGAGTGTTGCAGTTGTTGTACCGTCGCCGGCATCATCGTTGGTTTTTGAGGCTACTTCCTTAACCATCTGAGCACCCATGTTTTCGAAAGGATCTTTTAAATCGATTTCCTTTGCCACGGTTACACCATCTTTTGTCACCTGAGGAGCACCGAATTTTTTCTCGATAACCACATTTCTTCCTTTAGGGCCTAGTGTTACTTTCACAGCATCGGCCAATGTGTTAACGCCTTTTTTCAATAAGTCGCGCGATTCCAGGTTAAACTTTAAATCTTTTGCCATTGTATATGAGTTTTTAAGTTATTGAATAATTAATAAAATATCGTTTTGATTCAGAATCAGATAGTCGTCGTTGTCGATTTTTATTTCTGTGCCACTGTATTTGCCATACAGCACAATATCGTCAACACTGACTTCATTTTCCTCATCTTTTTTAGGTTTACCAACTGCAACAACACGGCCCCTCTGTGGTTTTTCCTTTGCTGAGTCAGGAATAATAATTCCTGATGCGGTTTTTTGCTCTGCTGGTTCAGGTTTAACAAGAACTTTTCCTGAAAGTGGTCTACCAATCTTTGTCATAATTCTATTTTTTAAAAGGTTATTATTTTATTGATACGGCAGTTTGTTATCGAAAAATGTGCCATAGCCATAAATCACCAAATATCTGACAAAATTACAAGGTTTGTATTGTTTGTGTTTTTTCGGCAGTGTCAAAATGACACTACTTTAACCATCTATTGCAGTAGAATTCAGTGTATAATTCAATTTACTTTTTTAGGAATCTGAAATCTCTTCCTAAATATGAAGCAGCATCTCCAAGATGTTCTTCGATGCGAAGCAATTGGTTATATTTTGCGATTCTGTCGGAACGACTGGCTGACCCGGTTTTAATCAAACCTGTCCCCATGGCTACCGCGAGGTCGGCAATAAAAGTATCTTCGGTTTCGCCTGACCTATGGCTGATAACTGTGGTATATCCAACACCCTGAGCCATTTGGATGCAATTGATTGTTTCGGTAAGCGTTCCTATTTGATTCACTTTAATTAGAATGGAATTTGCGGTTTTCTCATCAATTCCTTTTTTCAACCGGTTCACATTCGTAACGAACAAATCATCTCCAACGAGCTGAATTTTATATCCAAGCTTATCTGTAATCAGTTTCCAGCCTTCCCAGTCGTCTTCGGCAAGACCATCTTCAATCGAAATAATGGGGTATTTGCTAACCCAGTTTTCCCAATAGGAAACCATTTCAGCAGGGGTCATTTTACTACCATTCGATTCAAATATGTAAAGGTTTTTTTTGCTATCAAAAAATTCGGAAGCAGCAGGGTCGAGTGCAATATAAATATCTTCCCCGGGTTTGTATCCAGCCTTATCAATAGCTTGAACAACATATTCGATAGCTTCCTCGTTCGACTTCAGATTGGGAGCAAAGCCACCTTCATCGCCAACATTGGTAACAAATTTGTTTTTCTTTAACACAGACTTTAGTTGGTGAAACACTTCTGTGCCCATTCTCAGCGCATCAGCGAATGTATCTGCACCAACAGGCATAATCATAAATTCCTGAATATCAATCAGGTTATCGGCATGTTTTCCACCATTAAGGATATTCATCATTGGTATAGGCAAAACATGGGCATTTACTCCGCCCAAATAGTTGTAGAGAGGCAGACCATGTTCCTGAGCAGCTGCATGAGCGCAGGCAAGCGAAACTCCAAGCATTGCATTTGCACCAAGAGAAGATTTATTTTCAGTCCCATCTGCGTCAATCATCATCATGTCAATGAGTCGTTGGTCACTGGGATCGATTCCATTGAGCAATTCGTTAATAGTTTCGGTTACATTGTGAACTGCCTGAAGAACACCTTTCCCTCCATACATGGATGGATCGTTATCGCGTAATTCAACGGCCTCGTGAACACCGGTCGATGCACCGCTAGGAATAGCAGCTCTGCCAATTACTCCGGTTGTGGTGTAAACTTCGACCTCGATGGTAGGATTTCCACGAGAGTCTAATATTTGTCGCGCATGTACATTTGCAATTTGTCCCATTTTACTTAATTTTTTATAACATTAAAAATAAAAAAAAAAGAGGGAGAAAAATCTCCCTCTAATAAAAATAATTAAAATATTATTCAGCGGTTTTATCAGGTTTTTCGGCCTTTGGTTTCGAAACTTTTGCCGGAGCTTTTTTTGCTTTTGCTTCCGGTTTTTTTGTGGTTTCTTTTTCTGATGAATCAGCTTTCTTCTTTGGCTCAGCAGCTTTTCCAGCAGGAGTAGCTTTTTTTCTGGACCTTCGTGATTTTTTCTGAGCTGATTTTGTGCCAAGCAGGCTTTCGTTGTAGTCGACCAGCTCCATCATACACATTTCGGCACCATCGCCAAGACGACTGGTGGTTCTAAGTATCCTTGTATATCCACCCGGGCGTTCGCCGATTTTCACAATTACTTCACGGAACAGTTCCGAAACTGCCTTCTTATCCTGTAACTCACTGAATACAACCCTTCTGTTGTGAGCAGTATCTTCCTTGGCCTGTGTTATTATCGGCTCTATATACATACGCAAAGCTTTTGCCTTTGCAACGGTAGTATTTATGCGTTTATGCAACAAAAGAGATACTGCCATATTCGACAGCATAGCTTTACGATGTGCACTCTGTCTTCCTAAATGATTAAAGTTTTTTCCGTGTCTCATCTCTTTTCCAATTAATCCTTATCCAATTTGTATTTTGATATTTCCATCCCAAAATTCAGGCTCAAATTATCGAGCAGATTTTCCAGTTCCGTCAGCGACTTTTTGCCAAAGTTTCTGAATTTAAGCAGGTCGTTTTTATTAAACTGCACCAAATCTCCTAAGGTTTCTACCTCTGCAGCTTTTAAACAATTTAAGGCGCGCACTGACAAATCCAGATCCACAAGTTTCGTTTTCAGAAGCTGACGCATATGGAGCACTTCCTCGTCGAATTCTTCACTGTTCATTTTTTCATCAGCATCAATGGTAATCTTTTCATCGGAGAACAACATGAAGTGATAAATAAGTATCGTTGCTGCTTCTTTTAAAGCATCTTTTGGATGTATAGAGCCATCTGTTTCAATGTCGAGAACCAATTTCTCGTAGTCGGTTTTTTGCTCCACCCTCATATTTTCGATCTGGTACTTAACATTCACAACAGGGGTGTGTATCGACCCAATTGGAATTACCCCGATTTCGTCTTCGATGGGTTTATTTTCATCGGGAGCAATATAACCGCGGCCTTTACTAATTACGAACTCCATGCGTAAGGTTGTTGAAGGTTCCATTCTGCAAATCAGTAAACCGGGGTTCAGGACTTTAAATCCTGTGAGGAATTTTCCAATATCGCCGGCTTTGAATTCGTCCTGTCCGCTAATAACAACCGTAACTTTCTCATGTGAAAAATCTTCGATCTGACGCTTAAAACGAATTTGCTTGAGTTGAAGTATTATTTCGGTTACGTCTTCCATCACACCTTTAAT
>JAGOLH010000036.1:0-11124 GCA_017994175.1 Bacteroidales bacterium
AGCATTAAGCTCGATATGGGATCTGCAGCTGTAAATGCAGGCAAACTGAATATATTCAATAATCTGGCTATCGGTCTGCATGCTGAAAACGACAGCATTTATCTGGGAATGCTTTGGGATGATAAAGCAGAACCCGACTATTCGGGAAATGTTTCGCTCTCTGCAATTCTGAAACGAAAAGAGAACACCGGCAAATTGTTGATTTTTGCCAATATTTACGAATCGGAGATAAATATTAATAATACAAACTGGAGGGTCGATGAAACTGCAATTATAATTGATACTACCGATATCACTATCGACAACTTTGTAGTATTCTACGGCGACCAGTCGCTTCGGATAGACGGTTTTCTTTCGGAGGATAAAAATAAGCTATTGCGGTTTTATATCGAAAATACCCAACTGAATAATATTAATCCTTTAATAGCCGATTTGGGATACAGCCTCGATGGGGTTTTAACGGCAAGTGGCAGAATTTCGGGACTTTACGACACTCCTGTGTTTAAAACCAATATTTCGGTCGATCAGCTTACGGTGAATAAGGAGAAATTCGGAAGGTTCGACCTTTCGGCCGACTGGCTGAACAACGATCAGGGATTCCGGCTCATGGGGTCAAACCCTTTTCTGCGCTTCAACGGGAATTACATTGTAGAAAAAGATCTGATGAACATTACAGCAGAAATCGACAATTTCAAACTTGAGGTACTGGAACCCTATCTGAACACTGTGGATATAAGCGATACCAAAGGATTTATTGATGGCAGAATCAACATCACAGGAACCACAAAAGCTCCGGCATTGGAGGGCTTCATCGATTTCGAAAGAGCTCAGCTAACATACGATTACCTGAAGCTTAAAGTAAACCTGAACGATACTGTTTGGATTACCCCCAACTCGATTTTGTTCAACCGTTTTGTTGTTAAAGACACCGAAAATAATACAGGGACAGTTAATGGAGGTGTATATCACGATAATTTCGAGGACTTCAGATTTGCATTTGACATTAACACCAACAATCTGAAAATGTTGAATACTACCGAGGTTGATAACAGTTTGTTTTATGGTACAGCTTATGGATCGGGAAATGTTCAGATCAAAGGTAACATTTCGGCATTTGGCATTGATGTGGTTATAAAAACAGAGCCCAATACCATATTTGTTCTTCCGATGACCGAAAGCTATGAAGCCGGTGAAAATACCATTCTCACATTCATTAAAAGCGATACTGCTGTTACCGACATAGCTTCTCTTACAGAGAAAGAATCCGACATGTCGTATTACCTGAACATGGATATTGAACTAACACCCGATGCTGAAGCCCAAATAGTATTTGATCCGAAAGTCGGGGATATGATAAAAGCCAATTGCAAGGGAAACCTAAATATCTACTACGATTCTAACGAAGATTTTAAAATGATTGGAGAAGTGGAAGTGGTAAAAGGGAGTTACCTCTTCACTCTTGAAAATGTGATTAACAAACGGTTTGAGGTCGCCGAAGGTGGAACCATAGTATGGAATGGCGACCCTTACGATGCCGTGATGAATATCAACGCAGTGTACCGGCTCAGGGCACCCCTCTACGATTTAATGATTGCCATTGATTCGAGCAGTACCTATAAAAAGCTTCAAAATGTTGAGTGTTACATCAGCATGACCGGAAGCCTGATGACTCCGGATATTGCTTTCGATATAAAAGTTCCCAATGCCGACGATAAAGTTCTGTCGCAATTGAATAACATGTCGGATGATGAAAAGAACAAGCAACTGCTTTACCTTCTCATAATGAATCGTTTTTATACACCCGAAAACATGCGCCCCGACTATGCTCAGGGAAGGAATGCCAGTGCCGTTGGGAATACAGCAAGCGAACTCCTTACAAATCAGTTAAGCAACTGGCTGTCGCAGATTACCAAAGATTTCGACATCGGGGTAAAATACAGACCAGGAGATGAAATTTCGTCACAGGAGCTGGAGGTGGCACTTTCGACACAGCTGCTTAACGACAGAATCCTGATAAATGGAAATCTGGGGGTCGGACAGCACCAATCGCAGACAAGCAATATTGTTGGAGATTTCGAAGTACAGGTAAAAATCAACAAAAAGGGGAACCTGCGTGTTAAAGGTTTCACACGTGCAAATAAAGACCTTGACATGGAATATGGTCCATACACCAATGGAGCCGGTATATTTTTCACTGATGAATTCAATACAATCGGTGATTTGTTCCGCAAAATGATTCAATGGTTCGTCCCCGACAAAAAAAAGAAAGAAAATACAAATTCCGATAAACGTAAAACCACTACGAAGTGGGCACATCCTAACAGCCATCAATCTATGCTGTTAAATATGTTTTACCCCGAAATTCGAAGTTAAACATATTGAATATCTACTAATTTTATCTGTTCATTTCTTACGTGAATTAACATTAACTAGCGGCCTTGTATGAGCCTGCAAAAATTAATTACTGAACATTTCAGTCCCCGGGATTCAAGGTCTCACGCAAGAAATTACACCGTAACCCAAGTTTTAATACTAACAATTAATTATGTAAGCTTATGAAATCATTTTTAATGAAGTCATTATTCATCGTTATCATGATGTGTATTTTACCGTTGGTATCGATGGCGGCCGGGCATACCACCGGAGGGCCGGAAATCGGCGGCATCAGAGTTGAGTTTCTGCTTTTTGCACTAACGCTTATCGGAGTTGCGCTATTTCATAAAAAGACCTTTCAGGTAGCATTGATTGGGTTAAGCATAATTGTCATTTACAAGCTGATATTTATATCAGGGTATGCATGGAGTTCTCATTTTATTGGAGACAACTCGTTTTTGGAGCAGATACTTCATAAGGATATGAGACAGGGCGAATGGGGCATTTTATTGAACCTGCTTGGTTTATTGCTTGGGTTTGCAGTGCTGGCTAAAATTTTTGAAGAATCAGGCATACCGGAATTATTACCCCGCTATCTTGCCGATGATTGGAAAGGACCTTTTATGCTCCTGGTATTTGTTTTTATTTTATCCTCGTTCCTCGACAACATAGCTGCTGCAATGATTGGAGGTACTATTGCCCTTGTGGTTTTTAAAAACAAGGTACATATAGGATATATAGCCGGTATAGTTGCTGCCAGCAATGCAGGTGGCTCCGGCAGTGTTGTTGGAGACACAACCACAACAATGATGTGGATAGACGGTGTGAATGCATTGAGTGTTGTACACGCTTATGTAGCTGCAATTCTGGCATTGTTTATAATCGCATTTTTTGCCTCGAAACAACAGGATAAATTCCAGCGGATTACCAAAGATGCAAACCCAAATGTAAAAATCGACTACCTTAAACTGTTAATAGTATTAATGATTCTTGCGGGTGCAATATTGTCGAACATTTTATACGACATGCCTGCACTTGGTGTGTGGATTGCCATTATTATAGGCGCAACATTCCGGAAAATTCCATGGCACGAAGTAGGTGGCTCAATAAAAGGTTCAATTTTTCTTTTGTGCCTTGTAACAGCAGCATCTCTGATGCCTGTTGAAACCCTACCGGATGCTTCATGGCTTACAGCATTTATTTTAGGCTTTGTGTCAGCAGTTTTCGATAATATCCCGTTGACAAAACTATGCCTAGATCAGGGACACTACGACTGGGGTATGCTGGCATACACGGTTGGATTCGGTGGCTCTATGATTTGGTTTGGATCTTCAGCAGGAGTTGCTATTACTAATAAATTCCATGATGCCCGTAATGTGGCACTTTGGGTAAAAAAAGGCTGGCATGTGATACTAGCTTATGTTGTAGGCTTTTTTGCGTTATTCCTTATTCTGGGTTGGGAACCGGCATCGAACAAAGAGCATACAGAGCCCGCCATCGACTGCAAAGCCGCTGATTGCCCTGTAAGAGAAAAAGCACTGGAATTAAAAAAACATAAGATTGAAGAACAAAAAAAATGATTCTTAGAAAAGTGCTTTGAAAGCCGCCATAATTTATGTTAAATAACATATAATTAAAACTCTTAAAAAACCGCAAACATTACTATTACAAAAGTTTGCGGTTTTTATATTTTGACTTTCAGAACAAATTAACTTCCTGTAATGCCTAATGAGGTAAATCACTTTGATATTTAGCGTCAAAGTTTATTTTTGCAGTTTAATTAAAACATTGACATATGAGTATATTTATATTAATTGTAATTGTTTTTGTACTGGGTTATGTTGCCATTGCCCTTGAGCACCCAATTAAAATTGACAAAGCTGCAAGTGCGCTTTTAATCGGAGTATTGTGCTGGACTATATACGTATTATCGGCTGATACAATTTTAAATCTTGGGTTCAGTCCAAACTGGAATGGCCATAGCGAACACGGTGAAACCTTGCATTTCGTCGGACACGAATTAAATCATCATTTGATTGATATCGCTCAGATATTATTTTTCCTTATGGGAGCCATGACTATTGTTGAAATTATTGATCAACACAACGGCTTTCGAGTTATAACAGATAAAATAAAAACTACGCATAAAGTAAAATTACTTTGGATAATTAGCTTTATTACATTCTTCATGTCGGCAGCACTCGACAATCTTACCACAACAATCGTTATGGTGGCATTGCTTCGCAAACTTATCGATGACAAACCGACACGCTGGTTTTATGCTAGTATGGTGATACTTGCTGCCAATTCGGGAGGTGCATGGTCGCCAATCGGTGATGTTACCACTATTATGCTTTGGATAGGGGGGCAGGTTACAACAGGAGCCATTATCACTCGCGTATTTCTGCCCAGTCTGGCCTCCATGGTTATTCCGCTGACATTGTTATCTTTTACTATGAAAGGACATGTTACACGACCTTCAATCACGGGTGAATCAGCAGGTATAACATCGAACAAAGAACAACTTATCATACTTATAATCGGGGTATGCGCTTTGCTTTTTGTTCCTGTTTTCAAAACAATTACCCATTTACCTCCCTATATGGGAATGCTTTTGGGGTTAAGCATACTGTGGATTACTACTGAATTAATGCACCGCAAGAAAGAAAGTGAAAGTAAAAAGCGATTGGCTGTATTTAATATAATCAGAAAAATCGATACCCCAACAATTTTGTTTTTCCTCGGTATTTTAACAGCAGTAGCTGCATTGCAGAGCGCTGGACATTTGAATCTGCTGGCAGGATGGCTCGATGATAAACTTGGAAACATTTTCTTGATCGACGTAACCATTGGGTTATTATCATCGGTTGTCGACAATGTTCCACTGGTAGCCGGTGCTATGGGGATGTATCCGATTGAAGCTGTCGGTGCTGTTAATTATGCTGCCAACTTCATGCAGGATGGGTTATTCTGGGAGTTTCTGGCTTACTGTGCCGGTACAGGAGGCAGCATTCTTATCATTGGTTCGGCCGCCGGTGTGGCTGCCATGGGTTTAGAGAAGATTGACTTTATATGGTATCTGAAAAAAATCTCATGGCTTGCTTTACTTGGATACCTTGCAGGAGCAGGGGTATATTATCTGCAATCGTTGATAATTGTGCACTAGAGGATGTCGTTAATTTTTACGGATTAACCGTTATGGGAACCTATCAGAGGTCGCTCATATCGATGGCTTCATCATTGGGTAATTCACGAATTTCGCCATTTTCACACAACACTGTGCGTGCAGGATACTTTTTAAGAACAGCATAATTGTGGGTAACCATCACAATGGTTTTACCGGAGCGGTTAAGGTCAAGCAATATATTCATAATATTGTCAGCCGATTCTGGATCAAGGTTTCCGGTAGGCTCATCTGCGAATATCATAGGAGGATTGTTGAGCGTTGCTCTGGCAATAGCAACGCGTTGCTGTTCGCCCCCCGACAGTTCGTGAGGCATTTTCTTCAGTTTCTCCGACATCCCAACGCTGATTAGCAACTCGCCAATCCTGTTACTCATTTCTGTTTCATTTTTCCACCCTGTAGCTTTAAGCACAAATTTCAGATTTTCCTCTACATTCCGATCACTGAGTAATTGAAAATCCTGAAAAACCATACCAATTTGCCTGCGCAGAAACGGAACCTTGGAACTGTGAATATTGTCGATATCATAGTCGAGTACAACAGCGTTACCCCCTAGTATAGGAATCTCAGCATAAAGCATTTTCAGAAGGCTTGATTTTCCACTCCCCACCCTTCCGATTAAATAAACAAATTCTCCCTGCATTATGCGAAGGTTTACATTCCTAAGAACAATATTGTTCTCGTGAGCTACCGAAACATCTTCGAGAAGTATGTGTGAGTTTTCGTTCATTGGATACAGGCAATTTTATAAATTAAGCAATCGTTATTGTAATAAATACAAATCTAACGAAAATTAAAAGGAGCAAGAGCCCCAAATGCATTAGAAATAAACAAAAACCTGTTAATTAAAACATGAATATGTTCTGAAGCAACGAAACTTTAAATAGTACTTTTATTTTCTAATTGTCTATAATTTATTAAAATATAAATAACGTGTAATATTATGAATATCAAGGTATTTCTTTTAATGATACTCCTTCTGGCAGGCTTATTTGCTGTTGGGCAAAAAACCATGCTTTACAATGAACCTGACGACCGCTATGCAGGAGCAGTTCAATTGTATGAAGCCGGTCATTACGGTGCTGCTCAGAAAATATTCGAAGAATTTGCAAGCTCAGATAAACCGGAAAATTCGGTGTATAAAGACGATGCAAAATATTATGCTTCGATGTGTGCTCTTAAACTATTTAATAAAGATGCCGAATATTTAATCAGTGTTTTCATACGTGAGCACCCTGAGAGCTATAATGTGAACGATGCAAATTTTCAGATGGGGAATTACCAGTTTCTGAAAAAAAAATATCCCTCAGCTTTAAAATGGTACGAAGAAGTTGATCGGTTAAGTCTTACCGCAGAAGAAAATGGGGAATATTTCTTCAAAACAGGGTACTGCCATTTCGCAAGAAAAGATTACGACAAAGCAGCAAATGCATTTTATGAAATTAAAGACGGATCTACTTTTTATGCACCTATTGCAGAATATTTTTACTCGCATATCAAATACATGAATCAGCAGTATCAGACTGCGTTGCTTGGGTTTAAAAAACTGGAGAACAACGAACTCTTTGCCGATATAATTCCTTATTACATTACTCAGATTTATTACATGCAAAGCAAATATGAGGAAATTATTGCCTATGCTCCCGATGTACTGAAAAAATCGAACGGTGAAAGGATGTTCGAGGTAGCCCGTATTATTGGTGAAGCATATTACCGGACCGGCAAATACAACGATGCTTTGGAATATCTCGAAATGAGTCATCCCGAAAATGCAAGCCTATCGGATATGGACGCGTACCAGCTGGCATTTGCGTATTATAAAACCCAAAATTATGCAAAAGCTATACCGCTTTTCGAATCGGTCGTAAATGTTGATGACACTCTGTCGCAAAATGCTGCGTATCATCTGGCCGACTGTTATATAAAAACAAATCGCAAGAAAGATGCAAAGCTTGCTTTTGGAGCTGCTTCCAAATTAAGCTATAATCAGACTATCCGTGAAGATGCGCTTTTCAATTTTGCAAAAATATCGTTCGACCTCGATATGTCGCCCTTCAACGAAGCGCTGAATGCATTTACTACCTATCTGAATGAGTTTCCACAGTCGCCCAGGGTTGATGAGGTGTACGACTATATGCTACAGGCATTTGCAACCACTAAAAACTATCAGGATGCATTAAGCATAATGGATAAAATGAAAAACCGCCCACCAAAAATTGACCAAGAATACCAACGTATCGCATTCTTACGTGGTCAGGAGTGCTTCATTGATTCAAAATTTGAAAAAGCAATCGGATTTTTCGACAAATCGCTGCAATTCAAGCAATACGATCCTGTGGTTAAAGCTCAGTCATACTACTGGAAAGCCGAAGCTTATTACAGAATGGAGAGATATAACGAGTCTATTGAAATTTATAAAACCTTTGTTGAAAGCTCCGGAGCTGTAAACCTTGATGAATTTGCCACAGCCCATTACAATATAGGTTATGCCTACTTCGTGCAGAAAGATTATACAAATGCAGGAAACTGGTTTCGAAAATTCGAAAAACAATATGAAGGTGGTAACGAAAAGCTGTATAACGATGCATTGAACAGAATTGGCGATTGCTATTACATTTCGAAACAGTTTGAACCGGCCACAGAATATTACAAAAAGTCGGCTCAATTGGGTAAGTATGATTCGGACTATGCCATGTATCAGATGGCTTTAGGGTATGGAGGTCAGAAACAACACCAGGAAAAAGTATGGTCGCTTACCCGGCTTGTACGGGAATATCCGAATTCGAATTATTCAGGCTTTGCCAATTTTGAGATTGCAAGAACCTACAGTACCATGCTGAACAAACCTGATTCTGCCATTTTCTATTATAATAAAGTGATTAGTGATTATTCGGGGACGCCTATGATTAAACCCGCATTATCGGACCTTGCCACATTGTATTTCGATCTGAAAAGGTACAACGAAGCTCTCGAAAGCTACAAGCAACTGATAGCATTGTATCCAAATTCTGATGAAGCCCGCACGGCAAAAGACATGATTAGGACCATATATATTGCAATGAACGACACCGACGGATATGTGGAATACGCAAACACCCCAGGTAGTAATCTGGTAGTTACAGTAACCGAACAGGACTCGCTTACATTTCTCGCAGCACAGAAGCTGTATGTTAATCAGGAGTACGAACGGGCTCTCGAAGCCATCGAAAAGTATATCAGTAAATTCCCGCAAGGAGCGTACCTTACCGAAGCCCATTACTACAGGGCAGAATTATTGTATTATTTTAAGCGTTCCGACGAAGCACTTCCCTCCTACGAAATTGTTGCAACTGCTCCCATTGGCATGTACACCGAAGAAAGTGTACTGAAAGCCGCATCAATCAATTATCTGAATAAGAAATATGATAAGGCCCTGCCCTATTACGTTAAGCTTGATAATATATCGAAATCGAAAAATAATATTCTTACTGCAAGACTTGGACAACTCCGTTGCAACTACATACTTGGGAAGTGGGACGATGTGATTACTTCGGCTAAGAACCTTACCGAAACCGAAAATGCAGGTGAGGACCTCATAAAGGAAGCACGCTATGATGAAGCTAAGGCAAGGTATAATTTGCAACAATGGGTCCAGGCATACAATCTGTTTTCAGCAATCAGCACCGAAGTAAATTCATACGAAGGGGCTGAGGCTAGGTTCAGAATGGCTGAGATACAGCTTAAAATCGGTCGCGATACACTGGCCGAAAACATGATTTACGAATTTGCTCAAATGAGCTCACCACATCGTTATTGGCTGGCTAAAAGTTTTATTCTTCTGGCTGATATTTTCTTAAGCCGTAATGATGTGTTTCAAGCTAAGCATACTCTGCAATCGGTTCTTGACAATTATACCGATGATACTGATGGTATTAAAGATGAAGCGTTTACGAAGCTAGCGGAAATCAATGAAAAAGAAAAAGCCGAAGAACAATCCAACGATTTTTTAAAAATGGAAATTGATCTTGGTGGAGGTGATGACGGCTACGATAAGCTGATTGAACAGGAGAAAACGGAGAATGAAAACCCTGAAAACAATAATCAATGACAATACATACTTTAGATACTATGAAAAAAGTTTGCACCATATTTCGATTAAGCTGCTTCCTGAGAAACCGGAGGTCTGCTATATTAAAGACTGCGCTTTTAATTGCATTGGTTGTAATTGTTGATTGTGCTTTCGCACAAAGTCAGGACACCGCCCGCCCCTTGAATAGTGGCGATATCACCATTTACAACGAGTACACACCTAGCATACGCAGCGCCAACAGATTACAATATATGCCGGTAATAATTGATACTGTAAAGGTTCAGCCACGTTTCAGCTATAGTATCAATTCGATACAGTATCCTACCCTGTTTGCTCCAGCACCTTTGCAATCAGCAGAGCTGAAAGGAGAACCATTGAAACCTATCGACAATGGGTGGGTTAAAATTGGTTTTGGAAATTACATAACTCCTTATATTGAAGCCAATTACCACAACCTGAGGTCGAAAGACTATTCGATTGGAGCGTATGCACGGCATCATTCATCGCACGGTAAAATCACAAACACTCACGATGAAAGAGTTTACGCCGGGTTTATGGATAACGATGTAAAACTGTACGGCAAGAAATTTCTAGCCAATTCAACCGTTTTTAGCAATATTTCATTTGCTACCCGCGATGACTATTATTATGGGGTAAACCCCGGATTTTTCAGCAGCGACTTATTCATTCCCAAAGTAAAGGCTGATATCGAAAAGCAACAATATATGCTTCTTGGCATTGATGCAGGAATACATTCCAATTTAATGGGGCCGCAAGATTTGAATTATGCGTTCAAAATTGATTATCATTATCTATCAGCCATCGACACTACACACCAGAATTATCTGGGGCTAAACCTGAACTTAAATAAAAACATTAAAAAACTAAATATAGGTGCAGATATTGATTTCGATTTATACAGAACCAATATTATCGATAGTGCACTAATTATTCCTGCAATTAATCCATTTGTTACCTATACAAATAAGCAATGGCAGATAAAGGCAGGGGTTACCGGAATCGCTGAATTCTGTGGAGATTCAAGCAAATATCATCTGTATCCCGATATTTTAATCCAACATAATATCAGCAATACACTCATCCCCTATTTCAGTTTCAAAGGGAAACTGCAAGCCAACGACTTTGAACAGATTGCATTTGAAAACCCTTATACTACTTACCGCCTGATGGTGCAACCTACCAACTATTCACAAATCATCGACCTTGGGATCAAAGGGAATATAGACAGAAAGATCCGTTTTAATTTAAGCGGAAATTATTCAAAAATTGATAACATGCATTTCTTTGTAATTGATACCACCACCACACTGAAAAATAAATTTACGGCAGTGTATTCCAATGTTGAACGTTTCAGCGGATATGCTGAGATTATGGTGGTTCCAAACGACCGCCTGAACATATATCTGAATGGGCACTATTACTGGTACTCCTACATCAGGTCGGAAGAGAAGCCATGGCATATGCCCAACTTCGATAT
>JAGOLH010000036.1:11224-29740 GCA_017994175.1 Bacteroidales bacterium
TCAGCGGATATGCTGAGATTATGGTGGTTCCAAACGACCGCCTGAACATATATCTGAATGGGCACTATTACTGGTACTCCTACATCAGGTCGGAAGAGAAGCCATGGCATATGCCCAACTTCGATATTAGTCTCTGCGCAAAATACAACCTTACCAAAGAACTTAGCATTGGAGGCTGCATATATATTATCGGAACACGATGGTCAATAGATTATTCACAACTTCTTACGATGAGTAATCCGGTGTATAAAATGAAACCATATTTCGATGTTAACCTTCAGGCAGAATACAAGTTCGCTTCCAACTTCAGCAGTTTCATATATCTGAACAATATCGCTGCTCAAAAGTACTACATATGGGAAAACTACAGAGCTTACGGATTCAACGCACTGGCCGGTATAAAATACTCATTTTAGTTTAACATAATTTTAATCATTTTGTTGATAACTAAGGCATAAACAGGCGGAATAGCCCAATTTCGCGTTACAATTTTTTCTATATTTGCGTAAGCAAAATAATAAGATTTAAACTTATTGATAATGAGCGAGTTAGACAATATTTTGGAACCAACCAGATCTACTGCAGAGAACGGAAACGCCAGCGCAAGTAATAATTATTCAGCCGATAGCATTCAGGTACTCGAAGGCCTTGAAGCTGTAAGGAAAAGGCCGGCAATGTACATTGGCGATATTGGCATCAGGGGGCTGCATCACCTTGTTTATGAAGTAGTTGACAATTCCATTGATGAAGCATTGGCAGGATATTGCAACAAAATTGATGTTATCATCCACGAAAACAACTCCATTAGTGTTAAAGATGATGGTAGGGGCATACCGGTTGACATGCACGAAAAAGAGGGTAGATCGGCTCTTGAAGTTGTAATGACCGTACTCCATGCAGGTGGTAAATTCAATAAAGATTCGTATAAGGTTTCAGGAGGCCTTCATGGTGTTGGTGTATCTTGTGTAAATGCGCTCTCATCACATATGTGTGTAAAAGTGTTTCGCGACGGGAAAATATATCAGCAGGAATATGAATGCGGCATTCCGATGTATGATGTTAAAGTAGTTGGAGAATCGAATGATAGCGGAACATTGGTAACTTTTATTCCTGATAGCTCGATTTTCACAGTTTCGGAATATCATTATGATATCATTTCAGCACGTTTGCGGGAACTTGCTTTCCTGAACAGGAAAATCCTTCTCACGCTTACCGATGAAAGGCAAAAAGATGTCGATGGAAATTATAAAATCGAAGAATTCTATTCTGAGGAAGGTCTTAAAGAATTTGTTGAATACCTCGATGGTAACCGTGAAAAGCTTATCGAAAAAGTGATACATATTTCGCTCGACCGCAATGAGGTACCTGTTGAAATTGCACTTCAATACAACACATCCTTCAACGAAAACATACATAGTTATGTTAACAACATTAACACCATAGAAGGAGGAACCCACCTTACCGGTTTTCGCCGCGGACTGACCCGTACGCTAAAAACCTATGCCGAAGAGTCGGGCATGCTCAGTAAGCTTAAATTCGAAATTAATGGAGACGACTTCAGGGAAGGCCTTACTGCGGTGATTTCTGTTAAAGTGCAGGAACCTCAGTTTGAAGGACAAACCAAAACAAAACTAGGGAACTCCGAAGTGAGTGCCTCTGTCGATCAGGCGGTAAGCACTATGCTGAAATACTATCTCGAAGAAAACCCCAAAGACGCACGTTCCATAGTTTCGAAAGTAATTCTTGCTGCAACGGCACGCCATGCTGCACGCAAAGCGAGGGAATTAGTACAGCGAAAAAATGTGCTTGGAGGCTCCGGCTTACCCGGTAAACTCGCTGATTGCACCGATAAAAACGCAGCCAACTGTGAGTTGTATCTGGTTGAAGGTGATTCTGCAGGTGGTACTGCCAAACAAGGGCGCGACAGAATGTTCCAGGCAATATTGCCCCTGCGTGGGAAAATCCTGAATGTTGAGAAGGCAATGCAGCATAAGGTATTCGATAGTGAAGAAATCAAAAATATATATACAGCTCTCGGTGTTACCATAGGAACCGATGAAGACAGTAAAGCAGCCAATCTCGATAAACTGCGTTATCATAAAATAATAATTATGACCGATGCTGATGTAGATGGAAGCCACATTACCACACTAATCATGACGTTTTTCTTCCGGTACATGAAAAGCCTCATTGAAAACGGGCATTTATACATTGCAACACCGCCACTTTACCTTATTAAAAAAGGTAAATTCGAGAAATACGCCTGGACCGAAAACGACAGGAAAGATATTATTGCTGAAATAACTAAAGATGGTGGAGAAAGCGGTATTCACATTCAGCGCTACAAAGGCTTGGGTGAAATGAACGCAGAACAACTCTGGGATACTACAATGAACCCCCAGTACAGGACACTCAGACAAGTAAGTATTGAAAATGCCCTCGAAGCCGATCGCATATTTTCGATGCTCATGGGCGATGAAGTGCCTCCAAGACGTGAATTCATAGAAGCAAATGCAACATATGCAAAAATTGACGCATAGTTAGGCTTTTTAGTTGCCGCTATCCGTTTATTGAGATTTCCACGAACATTACTATAGGAACAGTAAAACTCAATTCGTATTTATTTAGGTTTTTATCAATTGCTTCTATCAGAAAATTCATTATCTTTGGTTAAACA
Organism: Bacteroidales bacterium; assembly: GCA_017994175.1. Lineage (GTDB taxonomy): Bacteria > Bacteroidota > Bacteroidia > Bacteroidales > ML635J-15 > JAGOEF01. The sequence continues at coordinate 13,902 of JAGOLH010000036.1, forward strand.
TTTGAGCCATGTTAAAAACTTTCATTCTTTTATTCGCATTTTTTTGCATTGCAAGCATTGCCGCAGGCCAACACTTTAAGCCAGGCGCAAGCGACAATGAGAGACACCCTGCATCAAGCGAATTCAATAGATCGCTTAATGACCTGAAAGGGACTCAAACAATTTACAAACCGGCTACCGAAAAAGTATATTACCCTGATCCAGCCGACAATAGCATTTGGGTTTACAGTTTTTATAAAACATACAGCTACAACATGGCAGGCAAAGCATTTCAGATAATAACCAAGAGTGCAGCCGAAGAAAATCAGGAACTTGTAACATCGACTTACTCTCCCAACCCATACGGATTAGAAACCGAGAGAACCACACAAATTTGGGACAACAGTAACTGGGAAAATCAGTCGAAATATACTTGGGTTTACAATAGCTACAACGCTGTAGTTGAGGGCAGAATTTTCCTTTGGCAGAACAATGCATGGCTCCCAAGCGGAGGGTATCAATCTGAATACAGTTACTATGCTGAAAAAATACTATCTGAAACAACAAAATATTTCGATATACAAATCATGAACTTTGTTTATTCCACTAAGGTAATATATACCTATGATACGAACGACCACATGACTAAAATGCTGAATCAGGTATGGACAGGCAACCAGTGGGAAAACGAATCTGATCAGACCTATGTATGGAACAGCAATTTAATCACTGAAGTTTTATTTCGCAGCTATTCCAACGGAATTCTTGTGGATTCTTCAAGATATATCGATGTGCAATGGCATGAATTACAATCGGTTAACGGAGCATTTGAAGGACTTTTCCAATCATATACACGTCAAATAACCGACAATGGGAATTGGGTAAACCAGAGCAAATATCAATGGGAATACGATCAGTTTGATGGATACAGCGAAACAGTACAGGTTTATGAACCCGAAACCAATACTTGGTATTACGATGGTCGGTATTCGGAATTTTACGATTCTTATCATAATTATACAGGTAATAGGTACGAGCTATGGGACAATGGTTGGGAACTGATGAGTGAATTAAAAATTGTTTACTTGTACGATGGAAACAATAATTTGGTTGTTAAAATATGGCAGCAATGGGATGGTGATGATGAAGCATTTACAAATACCGCCAAAGCGGAATTCAGCAATTTTGTTCCCCTGAGTGAAGTTTATAATAACACAACATCGTATATAAAAGTTTTTCCGATTCCTGCCCATGACTATATTTGCATCGAAACTCCAGAAACTCAATTACAGAGCTCTGAGTTAGGTTATACACTGTACGATATTACCGGAAAATCAGTCATAGGCAAAACCATTCTCGAAGCAAAGGAGAATATTGATATTTCCTCCTTGGGTGCGGGCATGTATGTTATCAGAGTCACTGACTGCAATGGAACCATTTTTACCACCAAATTCTTAAAGCAATAGCTGGCATTGATGAGAAAAATTCTGATTGCTACTTCTTTCATCATTATGGCAATGGCTACGTTTTCGCAGCCGGCGAACAAAAGTATTTACAGTGGGGGAATGCTTTTTTTACAACCTGGTTATATTATCACTAATAATCCGCAACAAAACATTAGAGACCTCAGTATGGGCATCGGCGGAATCTTAAGGATATATTTTGGCAGATATTTTACAACCGGTATTTACGGTGGGACTCAAAAAGCAGGCTATCATTCCGAGAATTCCGATCAATCGTATATATCCCTGGGGTATGGGGGTCCGTTTTTAGGGTTCAGTTATAAATCGGGGAAATTTCGTTACACCATTTCGGCTTTTGCGGGGATGGGATCAGTTAAAAACCTTCATATCGAATCGCAGACCGGTAATTCACTCTCAGATGCATGGCTTTATAAATATTCAGCATTTACGGTATCGCCCCTGCTTAGTGTTGACTATTCCATTACTGAAAGGCTGAACGCAACAGTACAGACAATTTGTCTAACCGCATTCTACGATAAGCAACGCGTGATGGTTAACCCTGTTTTCCAGATAGGGATATTATTCAGCCGTTAAAAACATATATTTTAGCTGAGCCACCCTTTCACCGGTTCGATACCATAATTTTGCGCGTAACAACAGTTTCACCGTTTGTAAGTGTTATCAGATATAAGCCATCGAACCATTCCGAAACATCCACACGAATTAGTTCCCTTTCACCGGTAGAAAAATACACTTGTTTTCCGGTAATATCAGTTATACGAATATCACGGTATTGTCCGTGATTAATAATAATTTCATCGTAAGCCGGATTCGGGTAAACCATCACCTGTTCTGCATTATATACGCTCCCATACGAATCAACATCGAAATATGCTGTGAGCATGGTATTTGCCGAAGGCATATAAAACTGATACTCCGGCAATTCCGAAACGATGATACTGTTCTGGTCTTTCCAGTGAAGAAACACAAACCCCTGATTGGCAGAAGCAGAAACCGAAACCTGATTGGTTTCGGTATAGATACCGGCTCCAGTAACTGTACCTGACCCTTCGGGTACTACATTCAGGATAAGGGTATAATCCATGGGACCCGAATACCCGCAACTGTTTTCGAATTCGCCGAGTGATGAAGGGCGTAACTCAGGGTTGTTCAGATTGTTAAAGGCTGTATAACTATTTCCAAACTGACTTAGCAGGAAGCTTACTAAAATATGACGAATACTTGCCGTTACCGGTTCCCTTCCCAGCGAACCCACAGGCTGATCAGGATTATCGTAATCACCAAATCCCCCATGCCCGACGCCTGTAAAATATGCCCATGTTTTGCACGATGCAGAAGTAAACCGTTCATTATACGCTTCTTCCGAAATATCATTGGTCGCACCAATCAGGGGAACTGAGGTATCGTCTTCGCTACCGTTCAGGAACAAAACTTTACCGAGATAATCTGACACATCCTGAGCACCAATCCCCCAAAAACCGGGGTTTGGATACGATGCAAGGTAAACAATAGCATCAACTTCGTCGGGACGATCAAGAATAATATCAGTGGCATTCATGCCACCATTGGAGTGCCCTGCAACAATAAACCGATTCAGATCAACATAGGTGCTCATCCAATGGGTACCCGAGTTTACCTGAGTTTTTATCCAATTGTGTGCATTGGTAAACAACGACGTATTCGATCCTCCCGAAGTATTGTTGATGATAATAACGACAAATCCATAGCTTGCCAAATGCTCAAGGTAAAGGTCGTAGGAATGTTTATCAATATACGTGTTCGACCCTGAATTTGCACCGGGCTGGAAGAGTAATGTCGGATAGGGACCATTGTCAGCATTATCGGGTCGGTAAATAAGTAAATCGGGACTAATACCGGTTTCTTCAACCATCACAGAAGTATAAGGTCCATCGGAATAATATGGCGAATCTAAAGGATCGATCTGAGCCGATGAAATCGCCGCGGTAAGCAGTGCAGTAATGGCAATAAGTATTTTATTCATAATGTATTGATATTTAGGTTTATGCAAAGAAAATTAAAAAATAGACAAACACAATATTCAATAAAAATATATCTTAGAAATTTGGAAGAATTTTCATAACCTTTCTTTTATATTTAAATTATCATTACCTTGTGATTGATTTTTATAGTAAGTAGTATTTTGTGTTTATTTATCCCAACATATCTGAAATGAATTTGTTTCAAAGCAAACATAGAATAGAAAAACATAAGACCTTTTCCAAAATTAATGCAACCATGATGAACACTTTTGTGCAGAAGTTACAGGTATCAGCCATTATATTAGTTTTCTCCATTATTTGGAGTACTTCTGTGGCACAACCATACCTTGTAAAAACTTTCGGCACTCCTGTAAATGATTACCCGATCGGGTTTATTAAAGACAGTGATACTACTTTGTTGTTTTGCGGCTGGAGATCGTTGGTCGACGGGTTATTAGTTAAAACGAATTTGCTGGGTGATACAATTTTTACCAGAACTTATCCTATTCTTGACGTTGTTGCCGATTTTATCAAGCTTAACAGTGAACAATACCTAATAATTGATGAAGGAAATAATATGGTGAGTATTTCTTCCGATGGTACTACAAACTGGCAAAAAACGGGAGTAAACTCCAATTACCGTCGTTACATCCACAGTGCAGCAATAGCTTTCGATAACCATTTTGTTGTTGCAGGAGAAGTAGATATATTTGATCACTTGATATTTGTACCTGACTACGGAATGGATAGCGTCTTTCAGCGAGATATTTACATTGCTTTATATAATTTCGAAGGAGAACTTATTCAAAGTGACACTATCGCCCTTAGTGATAATGACGACTTTTTAAATGATATAATTTATTATAACAACGAATATCACATTGTAGGATACTCAGTCAATGAAGTGCCCAATTTATATATTGCCAGAATTAACAGTGAATTCAATCTTACATGCCACTTGCCATATGATTATAATTACATATTCAGGCCCAAATCGTTTGTTATCGATATCGAAGGTAATTATATTTTAACAGGAACCAAGTGGCTTACCAGCAGTCACAGACTGGATATGTTCCTGATGAAATTTGACCTTGAAGGCGGCTTAATATGGCAGAAATACTTTAATTACACGACCTATGAATATGGTTTTGACGAAGGTGCTAAAGTAATACAGAACCTTGACGGCAGCATTTCAGCATTAGGGATAGTAAATAATGGATCAAATACACAGCAATTATTGCTGACAAAAGTAGATGCCGGCGGAAATCTTCTGGTCAATGAGCTCATCGATTTTCCCGGTCATAATACAGCATGTTCTTTAATGGAATTAGATGATAATAAAATCGCTTTATATGGGTGTACAAACTACAATACTCAAGGCAATGCCGACTTATTGTACATTGTATGCGATAGTCTGGGAAACTACAATGTCGGTATCAGCGATAATAATGAACTTTGCAACACAATCCTCTACCCCAACCCAACAGAAGGGGCATTTGATGTATCGGCTGGGAGCGGAAAAAACATAAGGGGAATTGCCATTTTCTCCGTTACCGGCAACCTAATATCGGAATACAAAAATGTCAGTTCAAACCATTGCAATCTTAGCCCTGACCTAAAATACGGAACTTACATAGTACGTATAGCTCTTTCAGATGAAAATGTAATATATAAAAAGCTATTTATCCGATAATATAAATTGTAAAACTCTCGGCTTTTAAAATTGCGAAAGATCTTTGCGATGGCTTACCATAATATTTCTATTTTTGTTCTATTAGAAATAAATACATGGCTTCACCGGGAATAGCACTAATAAAAAATGTCAGAATATTACTGAGTCGCATTGTATATCACCTTACCCCATTTAGTTATGTATATTGGTTCAGTGGAAACCTGAATAAATTAAAAAGACAGATGAGTCTTTATTTCATGATTTTCCCAAAAAGAAAAAAATTGTTCAAAAATGAGTTGAGCTATATTATGGAGAAAGCTACGGAGAAGCAGTTGCACTCATTCGTTATACCCTATCCATTTGTAGAAAACTACCTGTCAGAAAAGATTCAGGTATATAAGGATGATGATAACGGGCTGTACTATGTGATACATCAAGGTAAAAGACTGTATTACAGCCGCGATTATAGTACCGAAAGTGCAGTTCGCGAAAACTACAATTACATTCTGATTGAACAGGATGCAGATTCTCCACACAGCTATATAAGCGAATGTTTCACTGTAAATCAGAACGATACCGTTTTCGACATTGGTGCAGCTGAGGGAAATTTTTCGCTTGATGTTGTAGAAAGGGTAAGCAGTTTATATTTGTTCGAAACAAACGAAAAATGGGTTGAAGCCTTGCAGGCAACATTTAAACCATGGGAACACAAAGTGCATATCATAAACAAATATGTATGCAACAGCGATAGTAATACCGACATTTCTCTTAATAATTTCATGGGCTTACACTCGGTCGATTTTATCAAAATGGATGTTGAAGGGGCTGAAGTCAACATTCTACGTGATATACAGAATTTAATTAAGGAAAATCGGGGTGTTAAGTTTGCTGTTTGCACATACCACAACCATTCCGATGCAAAAATTATTGAACACATTTTTACGGAATGCGGGTATAAGCATACATATTCATCCGGCTACATGTTGTTTATCCACAGTAAATTACGCCCCCCGTACTTTCGACGTGGACTTATCAGGGCTTATCCGGCATAAATAATTTTACTCCAATAAATATTGACAATTCAAATATTATTTGCTATTAAAACTTCGTTTTAATATTTTTACGATATACCAACAAATCAATCATTAAGCCATGAAAAAGTACAAACCAATTTTACGGATTTTACCTGTGACACTTCTTTGCATTTCGGTGTTAGTTTCCTGTAATCCGCCCGTCACTTTCAAAGAACCTCAACCGGCCGGCGTACAGAATTCTCCCGAATTTCCGAAACACTTACAAGGGACATATCTGAGTGTTGCCGACAGCTCAACACTCATCATCTCCAACAAGGTAATGCGGCGAATTTCGCTAATAAAAGATACTGTCAACCGTCATGACATTGACACTGGTTTCGTTCAACAAGGCGATACATTGTTCAACCCTTATACCGGAGAAACATTCCGATTTACCGAAAAGGGAGGTACCCTCTACACAAGCAGGGATTATATTGATACTATTTTTCAGATTGATTATGATAATGTTTTGCGTAAATGGAAGGGGTATTATTTTATTAATATTCGTTACGATAAAGAAGCCTGGGTTGTTAAAAAAGTTGAACTGAACAAGGGGAAGCTTAGCATCAGTAGTATTTCGGCACTTACCGATATCGAGAAGCTAAAAGAAATTACCGAAGCAACCGACGATACCCTTGCCCCATACAGTTTTGCTCCTACTAAAAAAGAATTTAGCGAATTTGTTAAAGAGGAAGGCTTCGGCGATACAGAAATTTTTATTCGTATCAGCCGCATTCCAATGGAGTAAATATCCGCATTTATTAAGTCAGCCTGTTTTTAAAATAAGACATAAGGTATTCGTCAATCTTTTCAGGTGTTGTAGAAGGTGAAAAACGTTTTACAGGGTTTCCGTTGCTATCAATCAGAAATTTGGTGAAATTCCATTGAATTCTTCCGCCCCAAAAACCCGGAAGCGTCTTTTTCAGGAATACAAACAATGGATGCGCTGATTTTCCATTTACATCGATTTTCGAAAACATAGGAAAACTGACACCGTAATTCAGCAGACAGCCTTCGGCGATTGACTTTTCGTCACCTGGTTCCTGATTGGCAAATTGATTGCAGGGGAATCCCAGGATTACAAAACCCTTGTCGCGGTATTTACTATATAACTGTTCAAGACCTGTAAACTGAGGTGTAAAACCACATTTGCTGGCAGTGTTAACAATAAGTATTGTATTACCCGAATATTCGCTCATTGAAACTGCCTTTCCATTCAGTGAAATTGCAGTGAAATTATAAATTGTATTTTCCACAGTTACCCTATATTTATCTCTTTAACAAGTAACAATTCACTCAAGAAAGTGTTTACAATCAGAAAATATTTTCCCCAAAAACATATTTTTGAATCATCACAACAAACAAAACAAATACTAGCTTCCAATAATTCTTGCAAAAATATTGTTGTATTGTTCAACAATACCATCCCATTCATACAGGCTGCGATACTTTTCGAGTTCTTCGGGTGGGATCCGGTAATATTTCAAAAATTTTTCATGATAGAATTTCACAATCAAATCAGCCAACATAGTATGGTCTTTCATGTTGAGAAGGTTACCATTAATATTCTCAACAATCAAACTTTCGTTGTTGCTAACACGTGTTGCAATCACGTACTGACCACTGGCAAGAGCTTCAAGCGTTGCGATCGACATTCCTTCCGATAATGACGGAAGCACTGTAACCGCAGCCGATTGATATTGGTATAGCATTTCGGGTTTGTCGACCCATCCAAAGAATTTAACCTTCTCCGACAGGTGATTTTTCGTAACCCATTTTTCCATTTTTGCACGCAAAGGACCATCGCCCAGTATATGCACTTGCAAATCAATTGTTGTTGCAGCAATTTTCACAGCTTTCAGAAAAGTAAACGGGTCTTTCTGTGGAACGAGCCTACCTACAAAAAGTAGGATAAATTCACTTTTACGCTTTGAATAATCTGCCGTAAACACCGAGCTGTTCCACCCATTATATATCAAATGATTTTTCGATGCAAACAGATTTCCGGTAAACAAATCGATATTCCGTTTCATTTCGTTCGACTGCACAAAGTTGGCTTCGCTGTTCAGTACAATTTCGCGGATTTTATGATACAATATCAAATGATACCACACCATTTGCCTTGGGAAAAACCAGGGAATATCGTGTCCATGCGAAATTACCGTATATGGAAGTCCGAACTCCCTTTTCATGTTTAAAGCCACTGCTCCACCGGGGATTGAGAAATTGGCAAAACACAAATCGTATTTTTCAGTTTTCAGGTGTTTTCGGAGAAAAGTGTTGGCATGTTTCATCCACGACCACATTTCAACCGGATTCGACTGAAAAACGAAACGCCTTTTTGAAGGCAGCCGGATTACGCGCACATCATTCTCCAAAGAGTCAGGAGGCAAATCTTTGAACCCTGTTGTTACCACACAAACACTATTACCCAGTTTTACAAGACCCTGCGCAATATTCTGCGTAATAACGCCTGCTCCTCCACCCAGCGGAGGGTATTCATAATTTAATACAAGAAGCTTCATATCATTTTTTCGGCCTGGCAAAAATACGAAAAAAAGAACAGCAGAATCTGTGTCAGGCTAAATGATTATATTTGCATTCATGAATGAGGAAATCGATATTCGATTCGAGCGAAAACGTCTGATACTAGCAGCTACTATTCCTGCGATAATACTTTTAATTTGTTGGCTCATTAAACTATTCGAAATATCTTCAGGAATCAGTTTGAGCAACTATGGTGTTCTGCCCCGCAATCTGCATTCGTTATTCGGTATTATACTGATGCCACTGCTTCACGGTGATTACGCCCATTTGGCTGCAAACAGTGTGGCATTTCTTGTTCTTGGCACCGGAGTATTTTATTTCTACCGCGATATTGCTGTTAAAGTCCTGTTGTTTTCGTGGCTATCAACTGGAATCATAACCTGGGTAATTGGTCGCGAGTCGTATCACATTGGTGCCAGTGGGCTGGTTTATGCGTTTGCCGGCTTCATCTTTCTAAGTGGTGTGCTTCGTAATCATTTCCGCCTTATGGCCATATCGCTGCTGGTGGTTTTTTTATACGGCAGTATGATTTGGGGCATCTTTCCAATTGAACCAAACATTTCTTGGGAGGGCCATTTATCAGGACTATTTACAGGTTTTGTCCTTGCCCTTATTTATCGTAGTAAGGGTCCCCAACGGCCACGATATTCATGGGAAGAAGAAGATGATGAAGATGATGTTAATGAAAGTAATAACGAAAAAGGAGCTCCTTCGAATACATCTGCAACACATCGCATTTCTCCTGAATACGATTACAAACCCAACGAAAACAAAAACTAAAAATGCAGGTCGAAAGACAGCCTAAGCCTTGGAACGATTATGCCGCTTACCTTAGAAAACGCTTTGGGAGCAGGGTTCAGAAGATATCGGTGGATGCGGGTTTTACCTGCCCCAACCGAAACGGGACATTATCGGAAACCGGGTGTATATATTGCAATAATGAAACTTTCAGTCCATTTTACTGTAACCCTAAAAAAACAATTACCCATCAACTAAACGAGGGAATTGCTTTTTTTAGCAAAAAATATCGCACTCAGAATTATCTGGCATATTTCCAGTCATATACCAATACATATGCAGAAATTGAGCATTGCATAAGCTTATATCAGGAAGCGCTATCTGTCGATAATGTTATCGGATTGGTAATTGCAACCCGCCCCGATTGTGTAAGCAATGAACTCCTCAAAGAAATTTCGCTGATTGCAAAAGACAAGTATACGGTAATTGAATTTGGTGTAGAATCGACAAACAATCAAACGCTGAGAAGAATAAATCGGTTTCACACTTATGAACAATCGGTTGAAGCTATAGCACGCAGCAATGAAAATGGTATTTACACCGGTATACATCTAATTTTGGGTTTACCCGATGAAGATCGCGACACTATGATTTTGCATGCAAAGAATATTTCGGATTTACCGGTTCACAACCTTAAAATACATCAGCTTCAAATAATTAAAGGTACTGTTGCTGAAAGCATGTTTCGCGAAAAACCGGAACAGTTTACCCTATTCGGTATTGATGAATATGTAGCCCTTGTATCTGAATTTTTATGCTATGTAAGACCTGGAATAATGCCTGACAGATTTTCAAGCGAATCGCCGCAGGAAATGCTGATTGCTCCTTGTTGGGGAGGACTTAAAAATTATGAACTGATTCACAGGGTCGAAAAATTCATGATCTCAAAAGGATGGACCCAAGGTATGCATACCCATTAAACAATAAATCCGGAGTGAATCATTTTTTATAATTTTGCTTGTAAAGTTCGGCTACCTTATTCCAATTTACCACGTTAAAAAAAGCATCGACATAATCGCCACGTTTGTTCTGGTATTTCAGATAGTAGGCATGCTCCCAAACATCGATCCCAAGTATGGGAACGCCCTGAATTTCAGCTACCGGCATCAGTGGATTATCCTGATTCGGGGTTGTGGTAATCAGAAGCTTGCCATTTTTAACAATAAGCCAGGCCCAGCCTGAACCAAACCGACCCATCGCATTCTTTTTGAATTCGGCTTTAAAGTTGTCAAACGATCCGAATGATGAAATTAAAGCACCCAGCAAATCTTCAGGAATCTTATCCTCATTTGGAGTTGTCAATATATTCCAGAAAAATTCATGATTCCAGTGCCCCCCGCCATTATTGCGAATTACAGCAGGGGTTTCGCCTGTAATGTTAAATTGTAACTTGGTCAAGTCGTAACCACTATACGAAGTGCCTTGCACAGCTTTGTTCAGATTATCGATGTAGGCTTTATGGTGTTTTGAGTAATGAATCTCCATAGTTTGCGCATCAATCCAAGGCTCCAAAGCATTGTAGGCATAAGGCAGCGGTTGCTGAACATGTTGGGCAACAACTGTTACGGCAACTAAAATAAAAATACTTATCAAATTAATTCGTTTCATGTTTATCGTTTTAATGTTTTATTCATTAAACCAATAATAACCCAATTTGTTCAATTTTAATATTTTGGATAAAATCGCTGTTAAATATTAGCAAAACTTTAACAACATAAAGACAATAATTCAGGTCATAAATAGTTTTTTGTATGTAACCCGTCAAAAACAAAATATTGAGTTAAATTTATACCCAATTACTAATTCTATTGCTATGAAAAACAGTATTATTTGGGTAATGTTCTGTCTCTCGGTATTATTTTCTTTACTTTTTTACCGTCAGGCAATTGGGGTAAACCTGCTAATTTTCGAAGGTCTTGCACTTCCATTAATGCTTTGGAACTATTCGCCTTTTAAGAAAACGGGCATTTTTTGGTTCATGTTCGTAGGCACCGTGCTAAGTTTGTTTTCGGTTTTTTTCTATCATACGGCATGGTCGTTCACAGTGCATTTGATATTTGCATTTATGTTTGCCGCTTTTATGTCTTTTCCTACAATGCGATCGTTGTTGCACCTTTGGGTTGAATCGATTGCTCACATTATTACATCGCAGATTGGGTTCTTTGTTTTTCTGGCCCGCAAGCCCAAAAACAGGATTTCGTGGGGAAAATTCGGGCGCGTACTGAAATGGGGCTTAATCCCGCTGGCTATTATCATATTGTTCATTTTTCTATACCGGATTGCGAACCCCATTTTCAACAATCAGATCATTCGCCTGATTGACGCAATAAATTACTGGCTTTCGTTTATTACCTGGGGATGGTTCTGGATGGCCGTTTTCGGCTTCTTTCTATGCACAATATTCTTTGTAAAATTCAGTCACTCTTTAATGCACAACAACGACATCGCAGCTAAAGACACCATGACACGACTGCCTCGCCGAAGAGGTCGAAGTTTTCGGTTCAGCTCGCTGATTAACGAATATAAATCTGCAATTTTCCTTCTCGTAGCATTGAATGCCCTGATACTTTACCTGAACGTAATTGATATCATTTGGGTATGGTTTGGCTTCGAGTGGAATGGCGATTACCTGAAACAATTTGTGCATTCGGGAACATGGATCCTGGTCGTATCTATTTTAATATCCATGTTTATTGTGATATATTACTTCAGACGTAACCTGAATTTTTATTCAAAAAATAAGTGGTTAAAAGTGTTGGCAACACTTTGGATGGTTCAGAATTTTATAATGACCATTTCGGTAGTAATTAGAAATTTATGGTATATAAACTATTTTGCACTGGCTTATAAAAGAATTGCAGTTTTGTTTTTCCTGTTGCTTGTAATTATCGGAATTATCAGTGTAATTGTAAAAATATACCATCGTAAAACAGGGTATTGGCTCGTTCGTGTGAACAGCATTGCCTTGTTTTCGGTTTTATTGATTTCGGTTTTTATTAATTGGGATCTGATGATCGCAAAATACAACTTCTCCCATTATGAGAGGTCATTCGTACATTTCAATTTCCTTGAAAAAATGAGTACTAATGCCCTGCCGGAGCTTGACAAAACGCCAGAGGAACTACAGGTCATTCATGAGACGCAGAAACATAAAATGCCATTTGATGTAGAGGATAGAGTAAAATACATGGATTATGTCACGTATTACAGTGCTATCCAAAGTAAAAAAGCCAACTTTTGCAAGAAATATGAATCACGGCATTGGTTATCCTGGAATTATGCCGATTACAGAACTTATAAAGCACTTAAATCAAAGTAGGTCTGCTTCCAGCTTTCTGATGAATGGGCTTTGGTAATGACATCTGTGAGGTTGTCAAAATAAAATGTAACAGCATTCCCTGTCAGGTTGTTTTTGTTCCTTTTCGCCTTTTTATATAAAACAAAACAGCCGATGCAATTATCATTAAAAAGATAATTCCTGAGCAAATATAGGATATAAGATTCCCCGTTTTGTATGACTGTGGGTCGAACCTGAACTCAATTGTATGTTTTCCTTTGGGGACGACAATGCTGCGGAGTACGTAATTAGCCCTGAAATGCTGCTTAGGTTTTCCGTCGATGGTTGCTTGCCAACCTTTAGAGTAGTAGATTTCTGAAAAAACAACCAACCCGTCTGCCGCCGATTGCGATTCATACTTCAGATAATTGGGTTTGTATTCTACCAAACGTATAGCAGCAGTGCTGTCAGGGGTAATTTTCAATCCCTTCAGTTCACTTTCAAAACGCTTATCAATTACGGCTTCGGAAGCGGTGTTCAGTTTGCGCATCATGAGTATTTCCTGATTGGCATCTTCTGCCAAAGAATACGAGTCAACAAACCATGCATTGCCAAGAGCGCTATTAATCCGGATTGGTGCGCCTTCGGGGCTGTAAATAATATATTTGGTATTCAGCATATTCAATACAGGGAAATTGCCCGAAGAATCGAAAAGCATCTGCATTTCGGCAAACGACATTTTATTCTGTCCGGCAACATTAATCATATATGCAGCCATGTAAAGTTCACCCGCCATCACTGAATCCATCAGTTCCTGATATCTAAGCATTTTGGCTCCATGGTAGCCGCCTATCGATTTATGAAAATACGACGTTGATGCATCGGCAAATACACCGCTCAACCCCATACTTAGGTTGCAAACCCTGAAATCGGAATTCTTGTCGGAAAGAATGATTTCGTCAGCCCGTGATGCTGTATAGGGGACTTCGAAAGTGCGTTCTGAAACAAAATTATCCATATTCAGATAGCGCTTATTAATTGTCCACATGTCTACAAGAATCAGGGCTGCGAGTATTATTGCCGCATATACTGCTTTCATTTTTCTCTTCATCACCACAAAAACAACCAAGGCGGCTAACACAGCAAATGCCAATGAACGGGCAGCATCGTTACGAATCAGGCTGAGCCTGTCGGTTTGGATAGCCGTGGTAAACTCCTGCATAATGTCCTGTTTAACCTGATCGTATTTAGGGTCATCTGGAATGCCTGCCAGAAGCTGCTGTGATACAAATTTCTCCTCGTGCTCACTTGTATTACCGGTAGCTTTGGGGTATGCAATGAACACCAGTAATATCATTGCAGTTACTCCTATCGACAGATAGAAATAATTCATTAGTTTTTTAGGTTCCACTTTACCCGAAAATATTTCGCGCAAACCTAGAAATGCTAGTAATGGCATTGTAAACTCGGCAATAACCAGAGTCATCGATACCGTTCTGAACTTACTGTAGGCTGGAAAATAATCGAGCATAAGGTTGGTGAACCACATAAAGTGCCTGCCCCATGAAAGAAGGATACTCAGGATGGTTACTGACAGCAGCCACCATTTAATTTTACCTTTAACCACAAACAAGGAGAGAATAAACAAAAAGAAAACGATTGCCCCGATATACACCGGCCCTGAAGTTGAGGGTTGTGGTCCGAAATACACCGGCATTTGTTTGATAATATCACCCGCAACATCTTCACCGTAATATTTTGCGAGTACATTATAGGTTTCTGATTCATCGCTTAAAGGTGCATAGGATGCTCCTCCTTTTGCATTAGGAATCAACAGGGTAAATGTTTCTGTTTTGCCATAGCTCCATCCAGTGATATAATCTCTGTTTAAACCCGTGGTTCGCAAATGTTGTGCATTGGTAAGTTCACTTTGTCCCCTCATGGAATATGGCGCATACTCCTGTGTTGTAATCAGATTAGTTGCGTTTACCCCAACTGCCAGCGCTGCACCGGCGATGAGAACTCCGGTAGTCTTCAGAAATGTTAGCAGGGTTTTCTCCATGATAGCACCAATAAACCAGGCTATTCCAAACCCCAGAATTATCATCATGGTATAATAAACTATCTGCAGATGGTTAGTAAGTATCTGCAATGCCAACGCAAATGTCATCAGGAGCATTCCTTTCCACATATTACGGTCGTAAGCCAGATACACGCCTGCAATAATTGGGGCTATAAACCCTATTGCAGCAGCTTTGGTAAGGTGCCCTGCTGTAATAATAACAAAAAAATATGATGAAAAGCCAAATCCAATTGCTCCGGCAATGGCTAGCCGGACATCTACTTTAAATACCTGAAGCAAAATATAAAAGCCCAGCAGATAATAAAACAAAAAGGTTACCGGCTCTCCAAAACCAAAACCCATAATTTTCTGAACATAAGTAAATACGTTTTGCTCCTTGGGAGTTGAAATCAGGTAAGTTGGCATACCGCTGAACATGCTGTTGGTCCAGTTGGTAATTTCGCCTGTTTGATTCTGAAATTCAGCTTTCTCCTTACTCGAAGCCTGCCACACCTTCCAGTCGTGCATGTTCAGACGGTCGCCCTCAAGAAATGCGGGCGAAAAATATGCTATCGAAATAATAAGAAATATAATACCTGCTATCAAGTGCGGTAAAATGGCTGTTTTAAAATATTTGCTCATACAATAAGGAATTAATCACTACAAAAATAGAATTATTTTAACATTATAATAAATCGTTTTATACGGTGAATAAAGAGACTCCGCAATATAATTACAATTATAGCACTTACTCTGTTAATACATTAACTGATAATTATTCGGGATATTTCGGAATAACGAATCAATTTTATAATTTTGCATCACTGTTGTCCGATTAAAACTTTTTAAAGAAGCCAGCGCATAAGTCTGGCTTCTTCGTTTTTTGTAGTTTTGTTTCGCCAAAAACTTTTCTACAATGGATAAAAATACATATTTTTTTGGAACCT
>JAGOLH010000037.1 GCA_017994175.1 Bacteroidales bacterium
ATTTTTTTATTGTTCCCAAATATTTATCACTACTCTAATAAACTGAATTCAATCACATTAATCCAAATTACAAAACCTCATCGTCTATTCGATATGCAAGATAGCAAGATTTTATTAATTATTTGTTGTTATTTTTTCGATTATCAACTGAAATCGTTGATAACCAATTGTTTGCGAATATGTTCCCATCATCCAATTTTGAATATACATTTAGATTTTTTTTAAAAAACTTTCTATTAACTTGCGCTTCATTAATACTTAATGATATGAAAAAGATTGCTTTTATTATGTTGTTTTCGGCATTGATGTCAACATTTTCATTCGGTCAGGTCGATTATAGCCCGCTGAAGAAAGGTCTAAAGTTCAACCTGAGCGCTGACGGAAAAGTTTCCATCAAACTTGGCTTTGGCACACAAATCATGGCCCGATACATGGAATGTAACCCGGGGGTTATGGATTCTCAGGTAAATCCGGTAACATCGGACGCTGATCTTTCGCTGTATCGCACTTATTTTTCGATCGTTGGAACTTTCCATCGGTTTACATATTTTGTAATGCCAGCCTTAACAGCGCAACCCATTACTTCGTCGGCAGGGCCCTATTCACTTACGAAACCTGGCATATTTCTGTACGACAATTGGTTGAGTTATCAGATTATACCCGATAAACTTTGTATAGGAGCAGGCCTGAATATGTTCAACGGTATCAGCAGACTTACCAGCAGCAGTTCTGCAAAAACACTCGGTGTTGATGTCCCCGTGATAACTGCACCCAACCTGATAACAACTGATCAGTCGGCACGGCAGATGAGTATTTTTATTAGCGGGAAACTGGGTAAATTCGATTATCGTTTGGCTTTTGCAAAACCTTTTCGCTGTGAGCGCACCCCACAAATCGAGATTGCTGCCGACATATCGAACAACAACCTGTCGTACAAAGGCTATTTTCAATATCAGTTCTTCGGTCAGGAAACCGCTATGATGCCGTTCTACACTGCCACATACATCGGTGAGCAAAAAATACTCAACATCGGCGCCGGCTTCGACTATCACCCCAATGCCACGGCAAGTTACGACTGGGATCAGAATTTGATTAAACACGATAAAATTCATTTCGGCGCTGATATATACCTCGACCTTCCGTTGTTGCACAACGATGCCATCACATTTTATTCCGCGTTCTACTATTTCAATTACGGACCAAACTACCTACTGAATTTTGGCACCATGAATATTCACCCAAATGCTATCAGCGAAGTCCAGCTTGGAACGGGTAAATCAGTGCTGGTACAGGCAGCTTACCTCCTGCCCATTGCACTTAGAAACGGAGAAAAGATTCAGATTTACGCCGTGGGAACCTATAACGACTTTGAGGCATTACCAAAAGCTAAAGTACACTACGACGTTGGAGTTAACTTTTTTGTTGTAGGGCACAACCTGAAAGCAACACTCGAATGGCAGCGTCGCCCCATTTATAACGATCTTACTTTGGTTTATGATTACAAAAATCTAGCTGCCCTGAGGCTTCAGGTTTATATTTAGTATGCATCTCTCAGGAATGCAGAATCCTGTTTTTTAAGAACTTACCTGTGTACGACATTTCGCAGCTCATCAAAGCGTTGGGAGTTCCTTCAAAAACTACATAGCCTCCTGCTTCGCCGCCTTCCGGGCCCAGATCAATCACCCAGTCGGCATTGCGAATCACTTCAAGGTTGTGCTCAATGATGATAAGCGTATGCCCTTTCTTACGAAGTTTTTCCATGGCGGTAAGCAGATTTCTGATATCATGAAAATGTAGTCCTGTGGTTGGTTCATCAAAAACAAAAATTGACGGGTTTGCTTTTTCGTGGCTCAGAAAGCTCGCCAGTTTCACGCGCTGACTTTCGCCTCCGCTGAGGGTATTCGACGACTGCCCCATTTTCAGATATCCCAGACCTACATCGAGGTAATGCTTTAGCAACGAATTAATCCGTTTCCCTGCATCACCCCCATGTTCTTCAAAAAATGCTGCGGCCTCGGAAATTGTCATCTCAAGAATGTCGAAAACATTTTTACCATGGAATTTCACTTCCAGAATTTCATCTTTAAATCGTTTACCATTGCAGGCCTCACAAACCAAAAACACATCAGCCATAAACTGCATTTCCACCCGTATTTCACCTTCTCCCTGACATTCTTCGCAGCGCCCTCCATCGATATTAAAGGAGAAGTGCGCCGGTTTTAACCCGTTCAGGTGCGCCTGCTTCTGATCGGCAAAAAGTTTACGGATTTCATCGTATGCTTTTATGTATGTTGCCGGATTTGATCGTGATGATTTCCCAATGGGGTTCTGATCAACATATTCAATATCGTATATTATGCCAAGATCACCCTCCAGTTTTGTGAAATCACCTGTACGAAGGTTAGCCAGACCCAGATTCTTTTTTATGGCAGGGTATAAAATATCGCGTACAAGGCTGGTTTTCCCGGATCCGCTTACTCCCGATACCACGGTGATGGCATGTAGCGGAAATCTTACATCAATATTTTTAAGGTTATGATGCCTTGCACCTTTAACTTCGATATAGTTTTGCCAATGTACAGGAGTGTTGTTCAAAGCAAGCGATTTCCTGCCCGACAGATAGTCGCCGGTAACACTGTCGCGATTTCTTAGAATATCTTCAAATGTTCCTTCACAAACAATACGGCCACCATGAATTCCAGCTCCCTGACCAATGTCAATAATATGATCAGCCTCACGGATAATTTCTTCTTCATGCTCAACAACAATAACGGTGTTATTTAGATTTCGCAGTTGTTTCAAAACTTTCAGTAAAAGATGGGTATCGCGTGGATGTAAGCCTATGCTTGGTTCATCGAGTATATATAGCGAACCCACCAGACTTGACCCAAGTGCAGTGGCCAGGTGAATCCGCTGCATCTCGCCTCCCGAAAGGGTTACAGAGCTACGATTCAGGCTCAGGTAGCCCAATCCTACGTCACAGAGAAATTGCAACCTGTTGTTTATTTCAATCAAAACTCGACCTGCTACCAATTTTTCAAAATCGTCCAGTTTTATGACCGAAAATAACTGAAGTAAGCTTTCTGCGGGCATATCAATGATTTCAGGAACCGATTTACCGCATATTTTCACAAAGCCTGCTTCTTTCTTAAGTCGTGTTCCATGACATGACGGGCAGATTGTTTTACCCCGGTATCGTGAAAGCATAACCCGGTATTGAATTTTATATTTTTGTTCTTCGAGCATTTCGAAAAAGGCATTTATCCCCTGCAATTCACTATTGCCCTCCCATAAAAGCTTCTTCTGTTCATTGCTCAACTCGAAATAGGGCTTATGTACCGGAAAGTTATACTTATATGCATGTTTCACAAATTCATCTTTCCATTCCTGCATCTTTTCACCCTTCCAGCATACCACAGCTTCATCGAAAACCGAAACGCCCTTGTCGGGAATAACAAGGTCATGATCTATACCCAATGTTTGACCAAATCCCTCGCAAACCGGACAAGCACCAACGGGGTTATTAAAGGCAAACATATCGGTGCTGGGTTTTTCGAAGCGAATGCCATCTGCTTCGAACAGACTGGAAAAAGAAATTTCACTAATGCTATTTTCGTATTCTGCAATTAATACGCACGAACCGTTACCTTCAAAAAATGCCGTTTGCACCGAGTCGGCAAGACGGTTGAGTAATGCATTGTCGTTGCGCTTCACCAGCCTGTCGATAACAATTCTCAAACTTTTTGCTCCCTGAATACTCGAAAGATCAACTTCCTCGAAGCGAACCGGGATATTTTGAATAAGAATTCTGGAGTACCCTTGCTTTGCCAGGAAATCAAATTGCTCCTTAAACGAAGCATTTCTGAGGCTATAATCGTAGCAAACATAAACCTTTGAATCATCGTTCAACGATTGAAAATACGAAAGCACATCTTTCACTTCCTGATGCTGCACCAGCTTTCCGGAAACAGGAGAATAGGTTTTCCCGATTCTTGCATACAGAAGTTTAATGTACTCGTAAACTTCGGTAATTGTACCAACTGTCGACCGAGGGTTTCTGGCTCCTGTCGATTGTTTTATTGCAATAGCAGGGGGTATGCCTCCTATGAAATCTGCATCCGGTTTGTTCATTCTGCCAAGAAATTGCCTTGCATACGACGACAGGCTCTCAACATAACGTCGCTGCCCTTCGGCAAAAAGTGTGTCGAAGGCCAGCGACGACTTTCCGGAGCCTGACAGGCCAGTTACAACAATTAGTTTATTCAGGGGTATATCAACATTGATATTCTTCAGATTATGCACCCTGACACCCTTTAGCTCAATTTTCCCCTGCAAAGCCATTGCTAAAATTTTTACCTTACAAAAAACACATTTTTCTGCGAGATTACCGCAGTTTTTTTTATAAACTTATTATCGCATCGTGATAAATAAGAAAAATAAAATCGCAGAAAGATTCAACACGGTATAATTTTTGAAATAAAAATTTTCGTTGTATTATAAATTTCTTTATTTTTACGAAACATTTTAGAACCAATGCTCGTAGAAGCAAATAAATAATTAAAAGAAAGGAGACCATGCTATAAGATAAATCTACGCTTTTACCAATACCTAACAAAAATGGACATTCGCAAGCTTTCTGATTTTGAACTTGTAGAAAGGTTTGTTAAAGGCGATGATGACAGCATGGAAATTCTTATCAGGCGTCATAAATCAAAAGTCTTTACCTACTTAATGCTTTCTGTAAGGAATCGTGATGTTGCCAACGATTTGTTTCAGGACACTTTTATGAAAGTGATACAATCGTTGCGTTCGGGGCGCTATTCCGACGAGGGTAAATTTCTTCCCTGGGTTGTACGCATTGCCCATAATCTAACTATCGATTATTTCAGAAAAGAAAAAAACCAGAATACGTGGTCGAACGACGATAACGAGCTCGACATTTTCAATTCCCCCCGTTTTTCAGATGTCAATGTTGAAGACAGGATTGTTGAGGACCAGATTTGTACCGACATCAGGAACCTCATCGACATGCTCCCTGACGATCAGAAACAGGTTGTTCTTCTGCGCCATTATGGAGGAATGAGCTTTAAAGAAATTGCCGACCAAACCGGAGTAAGCATTAACACTGCCTTAGGCAGAATGCGCTATGCCGTTATCAACATGCGGCGCTTTGTCGACGAGTACAATATTACCCTTACAAGAAACTGACAATTTCAGGCAGAATTCCGAATACGGCACTTTTTTTGATAAAATATTACCTGCAGTTTTTAGTTTTCATATATTTGAAAGAAATTTAACATCGGTTTTCATGAAAAACTTCATTATTATCCTGGCAATTAGCTTCAGTGTTATTCCGCAAACCAGCTTTTCGCAAAACAACCCGGAAGATATCCTCGATGTTTTTTTCGATACTTTTAAAACCGACATGAATAAAGCGATTGATTATCTGTTTTCCACCAATGAACTGATAGCCCCCAATCAGGAAGGAATTAAAAGTATAAAGGAAAGGCTTGAAGTTTCGAGGAAGCTGTTGGGAAATTATTACGGACAGGAGTTGATTTCTCTTGAAAAGGCCGGCGATTCATACCTCCGTTACACGTATATGCTGCGTTACGACAGGCAGCCTGTAAAAATTATCATTGTCATGTACCGTCCCGACACAAAATGGAAAGTTCAGAACCTGAATTTCGAGGATAAAATGGATGATTCTTTCAGCCTTATTGAATAAGCCTCTTGAAAACACAAAATAAAAAAGGCAGCCTCTGAAGAAGCTGCCTTTTTTATTGTTGTTTTGTGTACCCGAAGCCGGAATCGAACCGGCACAACCATTACTGGTCATTGGATTTTAAGTCCAACGCGTCTACCTATTCCGCCATCCGGGCAAACCAAAAATGTCAAATAAAAAGAGCGAGAGACGGGACTCGGACCCGCGACCCCGACCTTGGCAAGGTCGTGCTCTACCAACTGAGCTACTCTCGCTTGTGGTTTGCAAAATTAAACGTATTTTTTTATTCACCAAAAAAAAAATCATTTTTTTACAATTCATCTAAAGCACTGTATAGCTGCATCTTATAAAAAACAAATTTGCAAACAATTGGTAAAACCCTTTCCCGAAAAATATTTTTTTGTCATATCAACATAATTTTGCATATTTACCTATATTTATTTATTGAACCATGGCTTATAAAGAAAAGGAAACCGAAAAGCTTTATTATTCCATTAGCGAAGTGGCTGCTATGTTCAATGTGAACGCATCGCTCATTCGATTCTGGGAAAACCAGTTCGACATTATTAAACCTTACAAGAACAAAAAGGGCAACCGGCTTTTTACACCCAAAGACATTGATAATTTTCACCTGATTTATCATCTTGTAAAAGAGAGAGGGATGACCCTGGCCGGAGCCAAGAAAAAACTTAAAGAAAATAAAGAGGACCTTGACAATAATTTTGAGGTAATAAAAAAGCTGAAAGACATTAAAGCCTTACTCACTGATATTAAAGATCAGCTTTAGTGAAACCAACAACATACTGTACACAATGTTAATTAAAGATGTAATCAGGATAATTGAAGATGCTGCTCCGTTGCAGTATCAGGAATCGTATGATAACTCAGGCTTATTGGTAGGATCTGCATCGGAGGCTGTATCAGGCGTGCTGGTTAGCCTTGATATTACAGAAGATGTACTGCAAGAAGCCATACAATCAGGGTGTAATCTTATTGTTGCCCACCATCCGCTAATTTTCAAAACTTTAAAGAAAATCACAGGCAGTAACGCCATTGAGAGATGTGTTGCCACAGCAATAAAAAACGACATTGCCATATATGCTTCACACACTTCAATGGATGCAGCACCAGGAGGTGTAAACCATAAAATTGCCGAAAAACTTGGGTTAAAAAATATTTCAGTATTATCGGAGCCGAATACCGGTTTAAGTAAGCTGGTATGTTATGTTCCCGTCGACTATGCTGCAAAGGTTAGGGATGCTATGTTCGAAAGCGGTGCGGGTTTTATCGGGAACTACGATTGCTGCAGCTTTAATACTCAGGGAACCGGAACATACCGTGCAGGGCAAGGAAGTCATCCTTTCATCGGGCAATTGGGAGAGTTACATTGCGAATCTGAAGTTAAAGTAGAGACCATTGTTCCCGAACACCTGCTTAATAATACAATAGCTGCCATGATCGCAGCACATCCATATGAAGAAGTAGCCTATGATGTATTTCAGCTGAAAAACAGAAATATTGCTTTTGGAATAGGCGTTGTTGGAGATTTGCAAAAAAAAACCGATTTCATGGAGTTTATTCTATTGCTTAGAGAAATATTTGGCAGTAAGTGTATCCGGTCATCGAAACCGGTTGCCTCCGTGGTTAATAGAATCGCTTTGTGTGGAGGAAGTGGAGCCGGATTGATACCTCTGGCCATCGCCGGTGGTGCAGACGTTTTCATCACAGGAGAAATCGGATACCACCAGTTTTTTACCGCTGAAAATAAAATTGCCCTGATTGAACTCGGGCATTACGAAACTGAACAATTTGTTAAAGAAATATTTTATGATTTAATTTCAAAAAATAATCCTAAATTTGCAGTCCGAATTTCAAAAATTAATACGAATCCGATAATTACTTACTGATATGACAAAACCCGTTCAGACACAAGACACCGCAACACTCAGCATTGAGGATAAACTGAAATATTTATACCAGCTTCAGCTTATTGACAGTAAAATCGACCAGTTGAAAATGCTGCATGGGGAACTTCCTCTTGAAGTTCAGGACCTTGAAGATGATATTACAGGATTGGAAACACGTATCCAAAACTTCGAAAATGATATCAAGCAATTGAATAATCAGATTGCTGAGAAGAAAACTGAAATTCTTAACTCACAGGCACTTATAAAAAAATATGAAGCCCAGCAGATGAACGTTCGCAACAACCGTGAATTCGATGCATTGTCGAAGGAAATGGAGTTTCAGCACCTCGAAATTGAATTATTCGAAAAACGAATCCGCGAATATACCGCTTCTATCGACAATAAAAATCAGATTATTAAGGAATCGACAGAGTTGCTTGAAGAACGCAAACAGGACCTTCAGGAAAAAAAAGCTGAGCTTGAAGAAATCATAAAGGAGAATTCAAAGGACGAACAAGATCTTATCAGTCAGGTTGAAGCCGTATCGGCTTTTATCGATGCCAGAACATTAAATGCGTATTACAGAATAAGGAACAATGCCCGTAACGGACTCGCAGTTGTAACCGTTGAAAGGGATGCCTGCGGAGGGTGTTTTGCAAAAATTCCACCCCAACGGCAACTGGATATTCGCTCAAGAAAAAAAATTATTCCCTGTGAATTTTGCGGAAGAATTCTTGTTGATAAAGGAATTCTTGGAATGAAAGAGGGTGAATAGTGAATAGTTAATAATTTTTAATAAGATTTGCAGGTTTTAGGCATTTGCAATACTTTTTCGAAATATTTTTGTTCAATAAATAAAATTTTATCCGATGAAAAAATCAGTTTTACTTTTTACTTTATTAATTGCAGTGATTGCATTAAACGCACAGGTTCTACAACATTGGACCCAAAACACAGCAGGGTTCACCATGGCTCAGAACACAACGGATGTTACCGATGGAACCTATTCTGTTGCTGTTACATGGACTTCTCAGGATACACAAACCCTGCGCTCCGATAATTTTACAGTAACCGGAGGCAGCTCCTACACCATTACCATTGATGTGCTCGATAATACCAACGCAGGCAGAACAAGATGCGGTTTGGGTTTTGGCACAGCAGGTATTAACTGGAACGACTTCAACTCGTATTCAGCCGATCAGGCAACTTTTCAGACGCTTACCTTCAGTGGCACTGTTCCGGAAGGAGAAACAACCGGATATGTCGAAGTGCGTTTCTATGATGTTGCAGCCAATTGGACAGGCAGCGCAATGAATATAATCGATAATATTACGGTTACATTGGATGGTGGCAGTAACCTGATAGTTAATGGAAGCTTCGAAGACTGGGGCAATTCAGAACCCACTGCCTACACAATTCAGCAAATACAGGACACTACAGGAACAGGCAATGGAGCTTCGATTCATGCCGGTGAATATGTAATTACAACAGGGATAATTACCGCTATTTATGGTGAAACATTTACTATGCAATCCGGTACTGGCGTTTTCAGCGGAATTTGGGTACAAAACAACGCAACCACTGTTGCAGTTGGCGACGAAGTTGAAGTAACCGGAGCTGTTCAGGAAAGTTTTGGAAAAACAGTTCTTATTGCCAGTCAGATTGATATAACAGGTCAACCGGGCACAGAAATATTGCCGGCAGAAATATCAACATTTTTGGCAAACGACGAAGGATACGAAGGCGTGTTTGTGGTTTGCACCGGCACATGCGACAACGAAAACCCGGATGCCAAATCGACAAAAGCCGATTATAACGAATGGTCGATTAATGATGGGTCAGGTTCGGTAAGGGTTGATGATTTCGCCCTTGATTCACCTTTTGAACCAACACTTGGGAATGAATATGAAGTAACAGGCATTCTTGATTTTACGTTCAGCAATTTTAAAATTCAGCCACGCGACATCAATGATATTGTACTGATTGGAGCCGGCACCGACCCGATTATGAGCATTACTTCTCCTGCAAATGGTTCAACTGTGAATAGTGCTGACGTTAACATCGTTTTCACTGTATTGAATTTCGATGTTGCCAATGGTACCGCAGACGGACATATTCAATACACCCTTGATGGTGGTGCTGTAACCCCTTTATACACAACCGATCCTATAGCACTTACGGGTTTGTCGGAAGCTGAGCACACAGTTGCCATGGAACTTGTTGATAACAGTAACAACCCACTTGACCCTCCTGTAACTGCAACAGTAAGCTTTACAGTCGATTTGGGAACCATTCCCGGGTACACAACAATTTATGAAATTCAATACACAACCGATGCCAGTGGCAATTCTCCTCTTATTGATACAGAAGTAACAACCCGTGGGGTTGTTGTTGCCAAGAACAGCGATAAATTCTGGATTCAGGACGGAGCAGGCGCATGGAATGGCGTATATGTTTACTACACTACCACTCCCAGCCCTGCTATAGGCGACTCTGTAATTGTAACCGCTACCGTGGTTGAATACAACAACCTTACTGAACTTTCAAGTCCAACCTATACGGTTGTTAATACAGGTAACACTATTGCAGCTCCTGCGGTTGTTGCAACAGGTGATGCCGGTTCCGAAATGTATGAAGGCGTACTAATTCAGGTAGAAGGCGTAAATAACACTGCCCCTGACAATTATGGTCAGTGGCCGGTGAACGATGGCTCAGGAGATATTCTCGTTGATGACCTGATATTTGATTACACACCCGTTCAAGGTAATTCGTACAGGGTTACCGGCGTGTTGGATTTTTCTTTCGCTGAATGGAAAATTCAACCCAGATCGGCAGAGGATATTGTTGACCTTGGTGTAAACACACAACCTACTTTATACATAAACTCTCCCGAAAACGGTTCAACCATTTACACAGCTTCTACCAATTTTGGCTTTACCGTTTCTAACTTTACACTGGGCACTGATGGTAAGGTAGAGTATATACTCGATAGTCAAACACCGGTTTATGTAACCACTTCGCCCTCAGCAATTACCGGACTTACTAACGGTGAACACACTATTGTTGCGCAATTGGTTGATATGTCGGAAAACCCGCTAAACCCAGCTGTTACAGCTACGATAACTTTCACAGTTAACCTATCAGGACCAACATTGACGTCAATTTACGACATTCAGTATACCGATCAGGCTTCGGGTGCTTCTCCTCTGGAAAACCAGACTGTATCGATTAAAGGCGTTGTAAGTGCTGTTTTCAATGGAACACCTTATGGCGAAGGATACTATTTGCAGCAAGGCAGCGGAGCATGGAACGGACTCTTTATTTATGATTTGAATAACACCCCTGCTCTTGGAGATTCGGTGCTTGTAACGGGCAAGGTTTCGGAATATTATGAAATGACCGAACTCACAAATATTACCCTTTTCCAAGTAACCGGAATAGGCGGCACAATAGCTAACCCAACGGTGGTAAGCACACTCGACGCCAACACCGAAATGTATGAAAGTGTGCTTTTAAAAGTGATGAATGCTGAGTGCACTGCAGTGCAAAACACATACGGTCAATGGACTGTTGACGACGGAACAGGTGCATTATTATGTCAGGACAATGGAGCATTTAGCTTTGAAGAAACGCTGGGAACCCATTATAATATTATCGGTGTTACCATATATTCTTACGAAGAAACATCGCTTAATTACCGCATTCCAAGCGACATTGTTGAATCCACTTCTATTGAGACAAACCTGAGCAACAGTACACTGATATTCCCCAATCCTGCAAACAACCTAATCACGATTTCGGCAAACGAAAAACTGACCAATCTGAATATTGTCAGCGCTGAAGGGAAAACCGTTATGACAATATCGCCCGACTCCAGAGACGTTACCATTGACATCAGTCAATTATCATCCGGATTCTATTTTATTCATCTCGAAGGGCAGTACCAAAAAGGAGTGAAAAAGCTAATCGTTGAATAACTAAAATAACCCACTGCAAAATCCCGCCTGAAAACGGGATTTTGTTTTTTCGGGAAATTGTTTTATAATTGCACAACCTTAAATTGAAAATTAATATTCAATGAAGAAAAAATACATGCTTATCTTTTTTTCGGTTGTATTGGTTTTCTCTACCTCCTGTACAAAATTTGAAGAAGGTGCTTTCATAAGCCTACGTTCCGCCGAATTTAATATAATGGGGACCTGGAAAATAAGCGAGGTTCTGGAAAATGACCTTGTTAACGACTCTCTTTTAAATGAAGAAGCTAACAATCTACTTGTTTTTGCCGACTCTTCGTCTTTCACTTTTCAGGTATTGCGGAATGGGAATATTGCCCAGAACTTAGCGGGAACGTGGCAGTATAATTCAGATAATCAGCACTTAAGCTTTAAAACTGATGCTGATTCAACATTTCAGGTTTACCGTATAATTCGGCTTACCAACAAAGAGATGTGGCTGGTTGATGAATGTCAGGACCAAACACGTAGTGGGTCAAGTATTGAAAAGAGATATCAGAAACAATAACTAAAACTAAGCTAATATGAGAAAAATTGCAAGTATTCTTTTAATTGCTGCCGCAGCAGTATTTGTGTTCAACTCCTGTCAACCTTATGAAGAAGGCCCTTCAATCAGTTTGCTGTCGAAAACAACCCGGCTTGTCGGAGACTGGACAATTGACACGTGGCTGGCTAATGACACAGAACAGGATATCAGCTCAACACAACCCAGAATGAGCTTCGTTAAAGATGGCTCAGGCAGTATGACAATAAACGTGTTCAATTTTGCCGTAACAGTTGATTTGGAATGGGAATTTGTAGGAGACGATGGGATCAGGTATCGCGTTAAAAACCAGAACGATGCATGGGAAGACTGGACAGAATACACCATTCTCAGACTTTCGAACGATGAATTATTTATTGAGAGGACCTATCTCCCCGAAGGCTCAGAAGCGAATGTAACAGAAAGAATTGAGCTTTCAAAAAACTGATAAATCATTAACATGATATAAAAAACCTGTGACAAATCCACAGGTTTTTTTATTTTTACTCCAGTAAAACCGACAATCAAATGATGACAAAAGACGATTTTAAAAAGCAGATACTGGAAGGTATTCCTAAAACTTTACCTTCTATGAAACATCCCAACCCGCAACTCAATCATGCACCCAAAAGGAAAGAAATACTGAGTGAAATCGAAAAGAAGCTGGCTATAAGAAATGCCTTACGTTATTTTAGAAAAGAATGGCACCCAGTTCTTGCACAGGAGTTTAAGGAAGAACTCGAAAAATACGGAAGAATATACATGTACCGTTTTTTGCCCGATTACGAAATATTTGCACGTGATATCAGCTGGTACCCTCACAAATCGGAACAGGCTGCAGCCATAATGCTAATGATAAGTAATAACCTTGATAACGCAGTTGCACAGCACCCCCAGGAACTGATAACCTATGGTGGGAATGGAGCCGTTTTTCAGAACTGGGCACAGTACCTCTTGACTATGCAATATCTCGCCTGTATGACTGATGAACAAACATTGGTCATGTATTCGGGGCATCCAATGGGCCTTTTCCCTTCGCACAGGGAAGCCCCGCGCGTAGTTGTTACCAACGGGATGATGATACCCAATTATTCGAAACCCGATGACTGGGAAAAATTCAATGCTCTGGGAGTTACACAGTACGGGCAAATGACCGCAGGTTCGTATATGTACATTGGCCCGCAGGGAATTGTTCACGGAACCACCATTACGGTAATGAATGCTGTACGCAAAATCAACAAAACAAACACGTCAAGTGAAGGCGTACTGTTCGTTTCTTCGGGTCTTGGAGGGATGAGCGGCGCTCAGCCTAAAGCCGGTAATATTGCCGGAGTGGTGAGCATTGTTGCCGAAATTAATCCAAAAGCAGCCGGTAAACGTCATGCTCAAGGTTGGGTAGATGAAATTACATCCGATATCGACCATGCAATTGACAGGGCATTGGAATATAAAAAAACCAACAGGGTTCGGTCGATTGCATATCTCGGAAATATTGTCGATTTATGGGAAAGATTCGCCGAACGCAACATTCCGGTTGATCTTGGCTCAGACCAGACATCACTGCACAATCCATGGGCAGGTGGCTATTACCCCGCCGGGTTAAGTTTCGAGGAGTCAAATATTATGATGTCGGAAAACCCGGAAAAGTTTAAGGAGCATGTGCAGAAAAGTCTTGTAAGGCAAATTCGTGCAATAAACAAGCTCTCCGAAAAAGGCATGTACTTCTTCGATTACGGAAACGCATTTCTGTTGGAAAGCTCACGCGCAGGTGCTGAGGTTATGGCTGCTGATGGAATATCGTTCCGCTATCCGTCATATGTTCAGGACATTATGGGACCCATGTGTTTTGACTACGGGTTCGGGCCTTTCCGATGGGTATGCTGCTCATCGAGACCCGAAGACCTCGACCTGACAGACTCACTGGCTAAGGAAGTTCTATTGGGTTTATCGCAAAAAGCACCAATAGAAATCTCACAGCAGATGCACGATAACATCAAATGGATTACCGAGGCCAAGAAGAACGATTTGGTTGTAGGTTCACAGGCACGAATACTTTATGCCGATGCAATCGGACGTATCGAAATTGCAAAAGCATTCAACAAAGCCATTCGCAATGGAACAATCTCTGCTCCGGTAGTACTTGGGCGCGACCATCATGACGTTTCAGGAACCGATTCGCCCTTCAGAGAAACTTCAAACATTTACGATGGGAGCCGCTTCACAGCCGATATGGCGATTCAAAATGTTATCGGGGATTCATTTCGTGGTGCCACCTGGGTATCGATACACAACGGCGGTGGTGTAGGCTGGGGAGAAGTAATAAACGGCGGGTTCGGAATGGTGCTTGATGGTAGTGCTGAAGCCGACCGCAGACTCGAAATGATGCTGTACTGGGATGTAAACAACGGTATCAGCAGGCGTTGCTGGGCACGCAACGAAGGAGCTATTTTCGCTGCTGAAAGAGCAATGAAGACAAATAAAAACCTAAGCATCACTTTGCCCTATATTGCCGATGACAGCATAATAGATTCACTGTTTAACCAAAATAATCGAAAATGAATAAACCTATTGTAATTTCTCTGATAGCAATTGTTATGATTACGGTTTTTGTAAACAAACAATCCGTTGCTGCAGTAAGCAGCAAGTATATTTCTGACATGACCGTTGCAAAGGTCATCAACGAACTGAAAGCCAAATATCCGGAACAGGATTTCCGTATTGAACGCGGGGTTAATCAGGTTGCCGCGCTTTGGTTTCAGACCGATGGATCGGAAACGGATTTCACTGAATTTTGTCTGGCCAATTATATTGGTAACAGCGATGAACTCGATGTTGTTTTCAGCAAACTGGAGCGCAACCTCGAAGTGCTATACGGCTCGTTCAATCATATTGTAATCGGGCTGATGGAGCCCTTGCATCTCGACATGGGAAGCATCCATCCGATTGATGAAATGTTCGGTGCCTATTCACCGGGGGCACATCTTTCCGATGACTTTTTCAGCAATAAAATCGCTTTTATTGTAATGCTGAACTTCCCTGCTTATACTTTAACCGAGAAAAAAGCAATGGGGACAAACTGGACTCCCAAACAGTGGGCGCACGCCCGCATGGGTGACATGTTCACACAGCGGATTCCGGCAGAACTGATATTAAATGTTTCAACAGCAACAACCAACGCCGACACATACATTTCGGAATATAATATCATGATGGGAAACCTTCGTAACAATAAAAACGAAAGCCTTTTTCCAGTCGATATGAAACTGATATCGCATTGGGGACTGCGCGATGAGCTTAAATCGAATTACAATAATACCAACGGGTTCGAAAAACAAATGATCATTTACAATGTGATGCTCCATATTATCAACCAATCGATCCCGGCTATGGTTATCAACAATGCCGATGTAATCTGGAATCCGATTTCGAATACCGTATGGAAAAACAATCAAGAAATTGCAGTGCAGCGCGAACCGGATACAAGATACCAGCATTTGCTTCGGGTTTTCGAATCGATGAAAGCTATTGATGAGTTTACCCCTATGTATCCGACTTACATCGAAAGAGCGTTTGATGGTGGGATGGAATTATCACTCGAAGAAACCGAAGCATTATTTGTCAGTTATATTTCATCGCCGGTGATTAAAGACGTTGCCAAACTGATACAGAAAAGGCTCGGGCGGAAACTGCAACCGTTCGACATTTGGTACGACGGCTTCAAAGCACGCAGCAGTATTAACGAGGATGAATTATCGGCAATAACGCGCAAACGTTATCCCAACAGGGAAGCTTTCGCGAAAGAATTACCCCTCATTTTGGTTAAGTTGGGTTGGGATAAAACAACTGCATCGTGGATTAGTTCCAAAATTTCGGTTGACCCGTCGCGGGGTGCAGGGCATGCCTGGGGTGCAGAAAGCAAAGAAGATGTTGCGCACTTGCGTACACGTATAGGTGCAAATGGCATGGACTACAAAGGATACAACATTGCTATACACGAATTTGGTCATTGCGTTGAGCAAACCATTACCCTGCATAAAGTACCATACTATATGCTTCATGGCGTTCCAAACACAGCCTTTACCGAAGCCGTTGCATTTATGTTTCAAGCTAAAGACCTGCAATTACTTGGCGTTGAAAACACAGCAGATGCAAAGGAAATTGAGGCTTTAACAGCCCTCGACAATTGCTGGTCGGTTTACGAAATTATGGGGGTCAGCCTTGTTGACCAACGCGTTTGGAAATGGATGTATCAGCACCCTCAAGCTACAACCGAAGAGCTTCGCATTGCCGTTACTACAATTGCTATAGACGTTTGGAATCAATACTATGCACCGGTTTTCGGTGTAAAAGATTCTCCAATTCTGGCGATTTATTCTCATATGATCGATGCCCCACTCTACCTATCGAATTACCCAGTAGGTCATATCATCGAATTCCAGATTGAAGATTATGTTGAAGGAAAAGATTTTGCTTCCGAAATCACCAGAATGTTTACCCAGGGCAGAATAATTCCTCAGGTATGGATGAAGAACGCCGTAGGCAGCGAAATTGATGCAAAACCCTGCCTCGATGATGCAGCGAAAGCAGTAGATTTTTTGAAAAAGAAAAAATAAATAAACCTCACATTTTCGTATTTAAGAGCGAAACATTCTCGATAAAAAAAAATAATATAAAATCGCTTTAATCAAATTCAGGGTTTTATCTTAACTCCTTTAAATATTTTTGTAACCATCTGTAATACAATTTATTATAGTATTTAAGCAACAAAAAGGAATGAGTTGAGAACAACCATCAAAAAAATGACTATATTTGTTTGAGCTGAATAAAAAGTGTTAACAAGTTTAGTAAAATGTTACAACTCGACAGATATAAAAATAAATTTACAGGGAAGACAATTCTTATTGCTGACGATGTTGAGGATGTCTTGTTTTACTATAAAGCACTGCTTCAGTTCACAGGTATTCGTATTATGGAAGCCCGCAGCGGTAACGAAGTGATTTCTATTTGCCGTCACAAACCCGATATTGATTTAATAATGCTTGATATTCAGATGCCAAACGGAGACGGAATGTACACGCTGGAGCGGCTGAAAGAGATGCATTCACGGGCAGCAGTTGTTGCTCAGACTGCACATGCCTTACCAACCGATAAGATTAAATACATGAAGCTTGGTTTTGATGATTACATCTGTAAGCCTCTGCGTTCAGAGACACTCTTTCAGATTCTTGAGGACCATCTCACTGTAACGGAAAGCGAACGGAAATAAATTATTCCAGAGATTTATTACTTTTGTTATTAATTACAACCGCAATTCAGGGTGGACGACAAACGTATTTTCAGCCTTATTAAACAAGGGAATGAGGATGCTTTCAACAAATTGTTCAGGGCATATTATTCAAAACTATGCCATTATGCTGTAATGCTGGGTTGCTGCGGCGAAGATGCTGAAGAAATTGTACAGGAGTTGTTCACAAAGCTCTGGATGAACCGGCAAAAAACCGAAATTGATATTTCAGCAAAATCGTATTTGTACAAATCGACCCGCAATGCTGTAATTAATCTCGTTGAACATCAACGGATAAAACAAAAATATGCTGGTGAAGAAATACTTGCGAAAACCGAGTTTTTCGATGTAAACCCATTGCTAGTTGCCGAACTCCAGGAGCACATCCAAAGCGCCATCAACAAACTGAGTGAGGGTCGTAAGCAAATATTCATTCTAAGTCGCAGCGATGGGTTGAGCTACCAAGAAATTGCCGAAAAACTGAACATCTCACCCAAAACGGTTGAGAATCAGATGGGGCACGCACTAAAACAACTCAGAGAAGAATTAAAAGATTATTTACCCATGATTTTAGTATCTGGTTTGGCATATTTTTTTTGTGAATGGGGGTATTTATGTACTTAACTGTCATATAGAATATGCCTGAAATCAACACATACGATTACGAGCTTCTGGCAGCATTTATTGTTGGCACACTCACCCTGGAGCAACAAAAAGCGGTGCAGGAACGTATTTCATCAGAGCCTGATTTTGATAAATTATACCGCCAATTGCTGTTCATTTACTCAGCGTATCCGGCTATAAATACTTTCGATACCGAAAAAGCACTACGAAAAGTTCACGAAATAGCCGGAAAGAAAAAATCAAAAATTCATATTACACCAAGAACACTTTTTTATTCGGCAGCTGCAGCAGTTATCATTCTTATTGCACTAACCCTTGCAAATAGTCTCTTTCTTACTGGCAATAAGCAAATCAATTATATCTTAGTCGCTTCAACCGACAGCGTACATGTCACCAGTCTTTCGGATGGCAGCACAGCTACATTGAATAAAAATTCAATCCTTCGTTATGAGTCAGGTTTTGAAAACTCGGAATTGCGCAGGGTTGAACTCGAAGGAGAAGCATTTTTCGAAGTTAAACACGATGCAACCAAGCCATTTGTGGTTGTTACTCAGGCAGCGGAAGTACTTGTTACCGGAACAGCATTCTCGGTAAACGATTTCTCGGGAAAAGAGGTTGTGGTATGGGTAGAGCAGGGTTCTGTGAGCGTTACTTCTGCTACAAGCAATCAAACCATTCACCTGAATCCAGGAGAAAAAGCCATTTGTAACAAAACTACCGGCAGTATTTCGAAAACTTATGGCTCAGGAGATGAAACATTCTGGAAAAGCCGTTTCCTCTCGTTCACTTCTACCCCACTATCAGATGCCTGCATCACATTAGAAAAAAATTATGGCTGTAGCATCGAAATAACGGGCAGCAAACTGCATGAACTAACCATAACCGCATCATTCGAAAATGAAGAACCGGAGCACATACTCGAGGTTATTGCCATCACCCTGGGTTTACAACTCGAAGCATCAAACAATCATTATCGTCTGTATGCCGAATAGATTTACCGCAAGGATCCAACTTCTTATCCTGATATTACTAACTCCGGCATTTCAATCGTTTTCTCAAAATGCATATCTGAGCAAAAAAATAGATATCGATCTGAAAAACGTAAGTCAGGCAAAAGCACTCAGTGAAATTGAGATCAGGGGTGGATGCAGGTTTTCTTATGGGCAGAATGTAATCAAAGCCGATTCTATGGTAAGCTTGTATGCCAGGCAGCAAAGCATTCAGCATATTCTTATCACGTTACTGGGACCATCAATAGAAATGATTGAATCGGGAAATCACATAATTCTTCGACGAAAAAACGAGCCCAAGCCTCTGTTTACCGGGGTTGTGGTAAATGAAAAAACAAAGTATGCAGTTGCGAATGCAAAAATTTCGGAGAACAACCGAAGTAAAACCCGTACCGACCGAAATGGAAAATTTAGTGTAATGCTGAGCGAATATCCCTGCTTTATCAGGGTTTCTGCCAACGGATACAGGGACACGGTATTTCAGGTGACGGAAACGTATAAAAACGTATCAGTAAGTTTAATCCCTGATTCCAAAGTTCCTGAGGTGCTTTTCAAAGCACCATCACTGGCACCTGAGCAACTCGGAACGGGCAGTGGCAGTTCCGGTGACATGAAAAGTGCATTCGAAATTCGCCCTTTGCACGATAGTATGACTTACCAGTCGCTTGAGAAAAAAGACTTTCAGATTTCGGTACTTCCATTTGTCGGCAGCGATTTTGCAGCATCCCGTGATTATAAATACGGCACATCGCTTAATCTACCCTGCGGATACACCGGAGGAGTTTCGGGGGTAGAAATCGGATTACTCATGAACATCGTGAGGCAGAATGTTATCGGCTTTCAGTTCGGAGGTCTGTTGAACGTTGTAAACGGTAGTGTAAGCGGTACCCAGATCAGTATCGGGTCAAATCTGGTATTCAACAATTTTTCGGGAATTCAGGCAGCAGGAGTGTATAATTACTGCCGTAATGAATTCAATGGTGTGCAATTTTCGCTTATACATAATAGGCTTTCCGGAGCTTCGGGCGGTGTGCAGTTTTCGCTGATCAGCAATTTAACGGAAGCCGATTTTTCCGGTACACAAGTATCAGGGGTCTGCACAATAAACCGCGGGAATTACGTGGCTAGTCAGGTAGCCTTAGGGGCAAATGTTACAGATGGAACCTGCGGGGTGCTTCAGTTATCGGTATTTTCGAATACAGCTGATACTGTTGAAGGGGTGCAGTTGGCTTTGGTGAATAGATGTAAAAAATGTCACGGTGTTCAGGTTGGGCTCATTAATGTGTCGGAAGATAACGACGGAATTGCCATCGGTGTACTTAGTGTAGTAAAAAATGGGTACAGAGCAGTGGAATTGAGCTACAGCGAATTGAATAACGTAAATTTTTGTTTTAAAAGCGGGTTGAGAAAATTTTATAATATTATAAACACAGGCATCAGCCCACAATCCGGTAACTGGCGCATGAATCTCGGTTACGGCATCGGGTCTTCTGTTGAATTCGGAAAGCGGTGGATGGGAAATTGCGATCTGGTGATAAACCATGTTTCCGAAAAAAACAGCTTTGTTAAGGACCTAAATCTGTGGTTGCTCCTCAAACCACAAATCGGTGTAAATATTGCCAATACATGCGTGCTGTTTACCGGAGCATCGCTGAACCTTTCAATAAGCAGATTCCGCAATCCTTACACTAACGAATTTCTCACTGAGCTATCGCCTGAATATTCCATATTTAGTAAAGAGCA
This sequence comes from Bacteroidales bacterium, assembly GCA_017994175.1. GTDB lineage: Bacteria > Bacteroidota > Bacteroidia > Bacteroidales > ML635J-15 > JAGOEF01. Next base: position 20,830 of record JAGOLH010000037.1, read on the forward strand.
TAACAATACGAAGTATTCGATGTGGGTAGGTTATAGCATTGGCATACGATTTTAATTTTTTTTTAATTTAATAATAGGGGTAATTGTCGACAAAGCTGTCATAGTGATGTAAATAATAAAAATAACATGAGAAAAATAATTTTTACATTCGGATTTCTCGCAGCCATTACTGCTGCATATGCACAAAACGACAGCCTGAACAGAAGCAGGAATAATTCAGAAATAAAAACCCTTTTCGACTCTGATGGTATTACTTCGCACGGGATTTATGCCGGCTGCAGCATGTACTACACCCAGATTGCAGGACGAAACGCGTTTGTTGGCGGAATAAAAGGTGCATGGGTGATTGACCATGTTTTTGAAGTGGGTGGAGAGCTCAATGGTTTTTTATCGGAGCCATTACCCGATGTAACCCTCAGTAATTCATACTACCTCTATTCCGGAGCTTACGGTGGTTTACTTTTCGCGACCAATCTGTTTCCACAGAAAGCCATTAATTTGGCGATACCAATTAGCATCGGTGCCGGCGGTGTAGCTTATGTCGGCAATTATTACTACTTTTCGGAAGACTACGAGTACTATCCCGAAAGTTATTATGCCTATTTCTATGTTCAACCCGGACTGGAACTGCAATTTAATATGACACAGCATTTCAGGCTTGCAATACATGGCAGTTATCGCTACACATCGAACATTTATCTCGAATATTCGGGCGGTACCGGACAGATAATTGGCAACAACAACCTGATGAACGGATTCAATGCAGGTATTACATTAAAAATTGGTAAATTTTAAAAAAACATAAGAACATGAAACGTATAGTCCTAATTTCAGTTACTGTAGCTCTACTGGCCGGAATGACGGCATGTTATTTCCCGCATGATTACATCCGCGGTGTCGGGCAACTTACAAGCATCGAAAAAGATACCCGAGGAGTTAATGGAATCGAGATAAACGATATTATCGATGTGGTTCTCGTAAAAAGCGATACTGCCAAGATTATTATTGAAGCTCAGGAAAATATTATCGATTTGGTAAGTACCGAAGTCGATAACGGAATCTGCAAGGTTGAGTTTGTGAGAGGGTACAATGTGAGACCAACACTACCGGTAACCGTCTATATTTATACAAATATTATCAGCAGCATCGAAATTGATGGTTCTGGCGACTTGACAACAAACGGTATTTTCGACACTCTTGGCAATCTTGAAATAGACATTAATGGTTCGGGTAATGTTGATTTTGCATGGCTCGAAGCCAACGACATCTATCTCGAAATTGACGGTTCAGGTGATATAAATGTCACCGGGAATGGACAAAATATGAGTACCACTATCGATGGCAGCGGAAACCTGCACATGGGTACCGAACTGGCCGGCACATCGTTTCGCATCAACGGAAGCGGCGATATATTCATCAGTGGCTGGTCGGCTTCGAATATTCTGCATATTGATGGTTCCGGCGATTTCTACGGTTTCGACCTTGAAACCGAAACAACAAGCGTATTTATCGATGGCAGCGGTAATGCCGAGGTGTGGGCAACCGAAAATCTGCTGGTTGAAATCGATGGCAGCGGGGATGTGGTTTACCGTGGCAATCCCAATATTAATTCAGGTGGTAGCGGAAGCGGAAACCTGATAAACGGGAATTAAAACGTAAACCCGTCATTGCAAGGGGTGGAAACCCAAAGCAATCTGCATCTACGTGCAGTGAATTAACCGCCTCCGTGGGTGTAGATTGCTTCGTTGCACTACCAATGATATTGCAAAGTGACTCAACAAGCAGTAAGCGTCCACGCTTGCTGCATTTATCAAATTCTATTCCAGCGCATTGTTCAGAAAATCATTAAAGGGATGTTGTGCCCTGAACACCTTAAGGATTTCATCCGTGATGTTTTCAGAAAACATCTCATGATCGGAAAATGAATGAATCACAGTATAATCTTTGTAAACCAGTAAAGAGGCATCCGGAAAGTCTTTCGGGAAGTCTTTCGGGCAAGTCTTAAGTTTATCGCCATAAATCCCGCTGAAATATGTAGTAAACTCCTTTGCTCCCATAATTCTTTTGAATTCCTCCGTATTGTAATAAATTTCACTGCGAATGGCTTTCAGTATCTCAGGCGCAGGCATATAAATACCCCCGCCTGCAAACGATGCTCCCGGCTGCAGATGCACATAATATCCTGCTTTAATGCTTTTTTTACCGCCTTCAGCAATATATGCTCCGAAGTTCGTTTTATACGGCTCTTTGTTGTGCGAGAACCTCACGTCGCGATAAATACGAAAAATACAATCCTTCGCTTCGGGATGCCCTATCGATGGATCGAATTCGTTAATACCGATTACCAGTTGCTGCACAAACTTTTCGAACAGTGAAACCGACTGCCTGTATGCTGCTTCATTCTGCCTGAACCACTCGCGGTTGTTGTTTTGCTGAAGCTCATTCAGAAAACCGAAAATGCGTTGTAAATTCATTTTTCTTATCGATTAATGCCATGCTAAATTAACTAAAACCACAGGCAAATGTTTACATAGTACCTTATTATTTATTCCGATATTCTGTTTTTCTATTGATAAAATGCAATAGTCTGCTAACTTTGTATGATACAAAACCATTCAATATGCAAATCAAATTCATCGGTGCAGCACAGGAGGTTACAGGCAGCAAACACCTGATTACCACAAAAAGTGGTAAAAAAATATTACTCGATTGCGGGATGTTTCAGGGAAAAGGTCTCGACACCGACCGGATGAACCGAGAACTGGGATTCGATCCGAAAGAGATCGATCATGTGATACTGAGTCATGCCCACATCGACCATTCCGGGCTGATTCCGTATATTTACCGGCTGGGCTTCAGCGGTTCGGTGGTTTGCACCAGTGCCACGCGGAACTTATGTGCATTTATGCTGCCCGATTCGGGTTTCATTCAGGAACACGATATGAAATGGTTCAACAAGAAACGGGCAAAACAGGGTCTGCCGCCATTGGAAGCGATATATAAAAAAGACGATGCCGTGCAGTGTATGAAACTGTTTATCGCCGTTGATTACGACCGAAAGTTCCGTATCGATGAAAACATTACGGTGCGGTTCACCAACAGCGGTCACATGCTTGGCAGCGCAGTAGTGAATCTCGAGATAAAAGAAAACGGTAAAATAACCCGCATTGCCTATACCGGCGATATAGGGCGCCCTTATAACCGTATAGTAAAGCCCCCTGCCCCATTCCCTCAGGCAGACATACTCATTACCGAAGCCACTTACGGCGATCGTACCCACAACACCCAGAACGAGTCGGAAGAAACCCTGCTAAACATTGTGATTGACACCTGCGTGCGTAAAGGCGGTAAGCTGATTATTCCTTCTTTCAGCGTGGGACGTACCCAGGAAATTGTGTACTCCCTTAATAACTTTTACAACGAAGGCAAATTGCCGGCCATCGACGTGTATGTCGACAGCCCCTTGTCGGTAAATATAACCGAGGTTTTCCGCATTCATCCGGAATGTTTCAACGACGACGTACTCGAGGTAATGGAAACTGATGATAACCCATTCGGCTTTCGTAATCTGAAATATATAAAAAACGTAGCAGAGTCGAAAAAACTGAATACCACCGAAAAACCCTGTGTCATCATCTCAGCATCGGGTATGATGGAAGCCGGGCGTGTGAAGCACCATCTGGCCAACAGTATCAGCAATCCACGCAACACCGTTCTGGCCGTAGGATATTGTGCACCCGAAACGCTGGGGGCTAAAATTCTTCGTGGCGACAAAGTGGTTTCGATATTTGGTACCGAATACCCGGTACTTGCTGATGTGTACCGGCTGGAGTCGTTCAGCGGCCACGGCGACTACAAAGAAATGGCGCAATTTATAAAATGCCAGCAACCCGAAAAACTTCAGCAGATAATTCTGGTGCATGGCGAATACGATGCTCAGCAACATTACAGCGAATATCTGCACAGCATGGGATATAAGAATATACTCATACCTCAAAAAGGCGTTGAAATTACCGTGTAGAAGCAGATGAAAATTAGCCTTGTTGTTGTTATACTTTCGATGTTGTTTTTGGTTTCATGCAAAAACAACGAAATCCCTTCGATGAACATCGTAAAAGAAGGCGATGTAGGGTGGAATTCGAAAGAAGCATGCACAATTGAGTATTGCACCGGTGGCGATACCCTGATACTGAAAGCAGCAATCAAGTGCCGTGGCGGAGTGTCGAGTAAATATTTCAAACACTCCTATTCGCTTGAACTGGATGATAAATTTAGTGTGGCCGGATTGCCGCGCGACGACGACTGGATATTAAATGCCAACTACATCGACAAAACGTTTATGCGGCATAAAATAAGCTATGACCTTTTCAGGGAAATGTCGCCAAACAATGCTGCCTCGCAGTGTGCGTATGTGAACCTGCTGCTCAACGGCAAACCAATGGGGCTGTATGTACTGATGCAGGAAATAAATGCGGGGATGCTTGACCTCGACAGGAAAGACCCTATGGCAATGCTGTTCAAAGATCCGCCTGTTTTTTATGCCGACAAGATTACTTCAGTGCAGGATAGCCTGAACTACTATCAGCAGAAATATCCCAAAATACAACAATGCGATAAAACATCAACCATCGAGGAGTTTAAAAACTTTTTATTCTTCAGCAGCGACTCGGCATTTGCTCAGAATGTTTCGAAGTGGGTTGACATTGACAATGTGATCGACTGGCATATTGTACTATTGTTTTCGAATAACAGCGATGGTATTATGAAGAATTTTTACCTGTATAAACCCGACTCACACACTCCATTTCGTTTTGCCATCTGGGATTACGACCATTCGTACGGAAGAGACGGAGATAACGAGCCGCATCATGCGAATCAGGAACTGAACTGGCAGCGTTGCATCCTGCTGAAACGCCTGTACCAGATTCCCGCGACAGGCTATACCCAAATGCTTAAAGACCGCTGGGCATACCTGCGAAAGCACGACATCATCAGTGTGGCACACTTCAAAGAGCTGATGGATGAAAACGACAAGGCTATCAGTCAGGCGGTTATAAACAACTTTGCACTATGGCCCGTAAACGAAAAATGGTACTTCGATGCCAATACCTACCAACAGGAAACCGCTTTAATGCTGAAATTTGTTGAAGAAAGAATCCCCATGCTCGATGCCTATATCGAAAAGCTTTAAACTTAACCGGTCAGAACGCACTATCAAAATAACCGGGGGTTAATACAGGCCTGATTATCATAGTTTCCTGATTACAAATTTGCTGGAAAATTTTAAATTTTCATTCTGAAGAATAATGATGTACAATCCATCGGTATAATTACGCAAGTCAAACGAACATTTATCCACCAATTCGATATTTGTCTTTAGAACTATTTGACCGGTTGAATTAATAATTGACAAATGGAATGTATTAAAGTCTTTGTTATTATTCATAATATCAATGAAATCGCTAGCAGGGTTTGGGAAGATAATGAAAGTATTTGTCGTTGAAGCTTGGTTCGGAATGCCACTGCCCAATTTCTTATCGATCGCATATGATTTTATCCTGTATGGGTCTGGTAAATCAAGGAAAAACCAACCATACAATGTGTCAGAAGCATATATCTTCCTGAATCCGATATACGTGTCGGGAAGTGTACAAGTTCCGTGCGATGTACTTGATGGACCCCAGGGTGGAGGAATATGGGAGTCGAAATAGTAATAAAAACACGCACCATCGTAGTTATCGTTCCAATGTAATGCATTATCAATCTCTGTCCCGAGCAATAATGGTTCTGCATCGGAAGAACCGGGTTGGGTAACAAATTGCACAGAATTTAATGATTGTACAGAAAATGTTTCTGAACTATAAGATGGCGAAGAGCTGTGCTCTCTATGAAAACGAATATCATTAATATTGTCAGAATCAATGTCGATATCAAAATTAAAAAAGCCTTTTATAACTATTGGCAAAATCGTATCAGGGATATTTACATAAGTAATTTCCGGATTCAATGTATCACCCGCAATAAACATCTGTGCATTTATATTGCAATAACCAAAAACAAGGATAATGCTAACCCAAAATGTTTTTAGCGTAGATGATGGCCTATTCATAACGGTTACAGAGCTTAATCTCACATTACACTATTGTTCCAACTCAACCAATCCATCGGTATGGTTTATTTCAGTTTTTTTGATATACCCCTCCTTTTCGTATTCCATATAAAAATCCCATTGTCGCAAGCTCAGACCATAACCAATCATCTCATCCCTGATAAAATTTCCGGCAGTGTCGGTATAGCCTTGTAAGTTATAGGCACTTTTTTCTTTGTCTCCGACCTTTACTATAACTTTAACAAGTACACTGTCGATGGGTTGCTGTGTTATTTTATCAACCACAGTAACATTGAAATAAATCGGACCTTCGCAAGAGACCGTGAAAATTCCGATAACGATAAGTACCACCGCCAGTTTAATTGTATTCATTGTAGTTTTAGGTATTTGCCTAAGCTTGCTCATAAGGTTTTCTTCGTTTTTTCAAATTCGACCACAATTTTTTTTGCCTTTTCATAATTATCGTCTGCAACAATTACTCGTACGCCCCCCACCCGACCTCCATGGTTTGCCGACTTCATTGCATAAAAATATAAAAGAAGCATCAGCTTTCAAAAGAAAGCGGGATTTTTTTGGTGGAATGCAACATCTGCTACCCGTCGTCAACGGAATGCAGCTACTCGCTTTTTACAAATCTTTCTGTAAACACGCGATTTGCAGTTTTTATTTTAAGCAGATAGGTGCCGGAATCCCAATTGTCCATATTCAACACACAGTTATAACCCGCGGGGTTGATCGTCATCAGCCGGACACCAGCTATGCTGTATACCTCAACCACAGCTATCTGTGCCTCATTGCTAGTTTCTACATGCAGCAGGTCTGTTACTGGGTTTGGATAGATACGTATCTCTTTTAGTGTTTGACTGATATTTTCGATGTCTTCCGTATTTTCGTTGCTAATAAGTTTCGATAAACCGCCGCCAAAGGTTGTGATCCATTTATTGTTCGATGCATCAAAAGCTATATCGGTAACGCTATTCAAAGGCAAACCTGAATTGGCTGCATTATAAACAACCCATTCGTTCGTGTTATAATTAAACTTAGCTATACCGTGTTCGTAGGTGCCAGCCCAAATATTCCCCTTACGGTCAATGCCGAGGCATGTAATGGTGTTTTCGGGCAAACCGGAATTGGAAGTATTGTAGTTTGTCCAGGAAGTTCCATCAAATCGTGAAAGTCCTTCACCGGCAACCCAGATAACATTGTTCGCATCAATTGCAATATAATCGGTGTAGTTGCCCGGAATATTTGAATTACTCTCATTGTATTGTGTCCACTGTTGCCCGTCGAATTTTACCAGACCATTATGCTGGCTTGTCATCCAGATAGTATTGTTATTGTCAACAGCAACATCCATTACCCAGTTGCCCGGGATTTCGGAGTTTTCTGTATTATACGAAACCCACTGGTTGCCGTTGAACATTTGCAAACCGCCATGCAATGAACCACACCACAGGTTGTTTTGAGAGTCAAATGCAAACGACCTGATATTGTTATCGAAGAGACCGGAATTCGACTCGTTATAATAATTCGTATTGTTCTGAACGAATGAATAGGCTCCAGTAGCTGCTGCCCACAGGTTGCCGTTATTGTCAACCGCCAGTGCATTGATCCACTCACCCAGATCATATAAATATGTGCATTGATCGCTGTAAAAACCATTTATTTCTCCGTCCCTTGCTCCTGTCCACACAACGCCTGCATTGTCGACACATACGCGGTACTGATAATTTGATGCAATGCTTGATTCAGAAATAGGTACAGGGTTCCAATACGGATCGTTATAGATTTTAAGTCCCTGAAGACTGGAACCTACCCATATTTTCTCATCCGAAGTTTGACAAATATCATATAATGCACCTGCAGGAATACCTGAATTACATGTGGTACAGTAGATCCAGGTATCATCGTTTATGATATACAAGCCATAATCGGATCCTATCCAAACATCACCGTTTTTTAAAATCTCTATGCTTCGTATGGTATTTTGGACAAGTATACTATTGTCCTCATTGTAATTAACCCATGAAGTGCCGTCGAATACAGCTATTCCATTATCCAAAGTACCAACCCACATCGTTTCAGCCTCAAAGGCTATTGTCAAAGAGTTGTTTATTGGAGCACTATTGTTGTCATTGAAAACTGTAAACGTAACACCATCAAATGTTGCAATACCTCCTCCCAAGGTAGCAATCCCAAGCTGTCCCCCGTTATCTGATGTTATATACTGAACAGAGTTATCAGGCAAATCTGAATTGGCTTGATTATAAATAATCCATGTACCATTATTCAGATAGGCAATTCCGCCATAGTTTGTTCCAATCCAAACACCATTATTGTTATCGCAAAATATGGTATTAATGCTATTGTCCGGCAATGGGGAGTTGTCCGTAGTGAATGTCTCCCAATTCACTCCGTCGTACCTGGCAACCCCACCGTAACAGGTTCCGATCCATTTGTTCGATTGGTTATCGACAGCTATTGATTTCACAATATTATCGGGAAGCGGACTATTCGATTTATTATAGTGCACTTTTGCATGGGTAGTCTGATCGACCCGCACCAGTCCAGTACTTGTCCCTATCCAACAGTAGTTGCCATCCTCAGCGATAGCATACACTACGTCTGCTCTTGAGAATGTCTGCCATTGGTCGTTTTGTGAAAAAATCTGCAGCATGAAAAAGAACTGCAGCAATGTTAATAGTGCTATTGACCTCATTTTAGATTGATTGTTACATTTAATATAAAAGAAAACACAATGTAATAATTTTTATTGTACGATTTACCA
>JAGOLH010000038.1:0-27745 GCA_017994175.1 Bacteroidales bacterium
GCATTACACCACTTCCGGAAGGAATGACCTTCACTGGAAAAATTGGCATTTGCTATACCCGTCATCTTGGCAAACACAATGTTAAAGTTTGTCCGGCAGCAGCAGAAATTTCGGTAGAAGATAATTATACAATCCCAGGATTTGGCTATAGAATAATTTATAACCCGGGGCACAGCAGTGGTTCAATTTCGCTTATTTTGAACGATAACATTTGTTTTTGTGGTGATGCGGCTTTTGCTGTTTTGGGAAATAATCTGATGCCTATTACCGGAGAATGCAAAACGGGGATTGTTGAATCGTGGATAAAATTACTTGATACGGGATGCACAATTTTCTACCCTGGTCATGGTAAACCATTTACCTTTAAAGAACTGCAGAAATCTCTGCAAAAATACAAAAAACTTTTATCGCAGTGAGCCACCCACGGGATTTGAACCCGCGACCTGCTGTTTACGAAACAGCTGCTCTACCGCTGAGCTAAGGTGGCTTATATAGGAGGGCAAAATTAGTTTTTTTTACAGAAATCCCAAAACATTATGGTTTCGGAAATAATTTCTGTAATTCGGGGGTTAACGATGGGTAATACTTCTGACACAGGTTTGCGTATTTGGAGGCTTCCTCGTAACGTCCGTTTTTTGCTGCAATTTGAGCCAGATATAAATATGCAAAACCCAGGTCTTTCGATTCAGTAAGCCAGTAAGTTAAAATTTCGCTGTCGTAACGGCTCATATTTTCGACGTTTCCAACCTCTGACAGAAATCTACCAAAAACTTTAATATTTACTGTATCGTTCTTCCTTATGGCTTCCTGATAACCAACAAAAACAGCTTCCTCGTAGTAGTACTCCAGCGATTTAATCAGCTCAGCCGATTTCTCTATCATAACTATTGCCAGGCTATCGTTATCCAGTTTTGAAGCAAACAGTCCTGCCTTGCGATAGACATACGGTGAAGTGATACCTGTTTCAACCGCTTTATAATAATAATAAAAAGCGCTGTCGGGCCGGTTCATTCTTTCGTACAAATCGCCCATATTCTGATAAAAAATCTCAAGGCGGTAATCTTGTTTCAGTTTGATACGCAATTTTTCGAAACTCGACAAAGCCTCGCTGTACTGCCCATTATAAGTGAATGCTATTCCAAGATTTCCAAGAGCTTCATAGTTGGAAGTATCAACCATGAATGCCTGCTGATAGTTTGATATTGCACCAAGCATGTTTCCTTTATACATTTCTACGTTGCCCAGCTCCATGGAATGATTCGATTCTGTACGCCGCCCATCAACAGATATGCTTTTCAGCCATTCCGGCTGCAACAGTGTGATAATGCCAAATACCAGAATGGCAATCCAAATGCCTGAAATAATAAAGAAAATCGCCTTATCGACTTTCGATACCTTTGCCGGCTGAATATTTCTTTTCATTTTCATTCCTGATACAGTATTAACAGCACCTTTTTATTTTTACTGAGCAACTCGTTATATTTCAGGCAAGCCTGCTTGTTAGGCAACTTGATAATCTGATATAAATTGGAGTGTGTAAAATTCGGTCTGAACTCGAATAATCGCTGGTCGTTGAAGCCCTTGCCCCCTGTATTTCCTTTTCCGGTTCCTATTATTAATATATCAGGATTTATATCATCGATCTTCAATTTATCTCTGCCAAGGAAAGTTTCTTTTTTATCAACAACACGGTACCCTCCATCAGGAAAAATCATTACATCAAAATAATAAAAAGGCAAGCCCTTATACACGATTACATTTTCAGAAACATATTTCACATATGCATTTCCCGAAAAATTGGCGTAAACCAGCCAGATTACAACAATCCCGAAAGTGCCCCTGATAATCCACTTCAGTAATCGGGTATTCCCCATGTGAAGAATAAGCAGGAAAAAAAATACAGCCAACAGAGAAATAAGAAAAACCTGCGGCCATAAACTCGGATACGAGAGTACCGATGAAATATAAATAAAAATCAGCGACACACCAGCCTGAATGAACAGGGCAGATGAAGGCGATGTAATATAGTCCTTAATTTTCTGATGACGGTAAGTAAATGGTTTAATATGCTTACATTCGAGAAGTACAAACTGTATAAAAAACTGACCTATTAAAGCCCCCCACATATCTTTGCCAACATCAGAAAGGTCAAAAACCCTGTTACTTATATACACCTGAATTATCTCGTCGAATAACGAAATAATAAATGCCATTAGAAAAGTCCGCCAGATTATTTTTGCAGGAGAAAAATTCTTGAGAAAAAATTTACGGTAAGCAACATAAGAAAATATTCCATAGGCAATGTAATGCCAGTTATGCTGCAAATCGTAAAAATTATGATTATAGTAGTAATCCCCGATTTTTTGACCTATCAGGGTTAATGCCACCATCAGAAAAAGCCCGAGAATTCTTGTTTTCGTAAGTTCTTTGCGAACGCGAATAAAAACAAATATTAATCCCAGTATAGCTATAAATAATAAATAAGTGATTTTTACATCATAAACAGTAAAATGAGCATTCGAGAGCTTCCCGATTGCATCCTGCAAGAAGTTCATCAGCATGAGGAATGGCGTTACAATCAGCAACAGCGAGTATAACGTCAGATTCAGATTTGCCGAGAATTTGAATTTCATTGGTTTTTCATTGGACTTTGCAAAGTATAAAAACTAATTGGTTGAAACAAATTTTCAAGCCTGTTTTTTAATAGATTTTATGCAAAAAAGTCTATAAGTGATGTTATAAACATCAATAAAACGAAGGGTTTACAGCTGTTTTCCGGATAAAAAAACGAGGGTTGCTCCAAAACCAAATTCCTGAAATGAAGCATCCTGAAAATTGAGATGGTACTGAGTTTTGAGTGACTCCCTTACTTTATCGCGTAATGTACCATTCCCGATCCCGTGAATAAACACTACTTTCTGAGCTTTTTCAAACATGGCATCAGTGAGGCTTTTATGGAAATGCTGCATCTGATAATCGAGTATCTCTGCATTCGAAAGACCTTTGCAATCGTCGAGAATGGCGTTTATATGCAGGTCAACCTCAATGGTTTTGGGTTTTTCGCGGGCAGCATATTTCTCAGCTTTGTTTTCGGGTGGTGCTTCCTTTTCACTGAGCAGGTCGGCAAGTTTATGAATTTTTTCGACAGTGGCAGCATCGGGCTCCTGTTCATTAATTATGTCCCACAACAATGCCTTGGTATCGAAATAGGAATTGGCAGCGTAATTGCCCGATGTAAAGAAACACACAGGATCCGGTTTATAATGCCTTTCGATGGGTGAGCGCTGCAGCATTCCGAATTTACCGCAAAAAATAAGCTGGACAGTTATTTTTTTTAATTGGTTCAATCCCTCGCGATTAAACAAAAACAAGTCCTCGATAAAACCGGGGTCGGCATTCCCTTTTGCAATTGTTCTTATTCCGGTATCATCTTGCTTCAGTACCTGAAAAAGCAATTCATACCCACTGTCGTTCACAATATGCATCAATAAGTCTCCGTTTACCGGATCGTTGGGCAGCACCGGGGTAAATGCCAAACTGATTCTCAGTTTTTCATTAAGGTTATGTTCAACAGTGTTTATCTCTGATGCAGTTTTTTTTACGTCAGCGGCTTTACCAATTGTATTGGTTTTACTGCCGGTGTGCGGTGTTACAACTCTTTCAGTTGCTATTTCAGATGCTGTTTTCGTATTTTTTTTTATGAGGATCAGCTGGCCGGGGTGCACAGGGTATTCAAAATCATCGTCAGTGCGCACCAGCACCATGCCATCATATAAATTCCTGACAACCACGGCAGAGCCAATTTCGTCGAGGAAGCGCACTTCATCGCCCGGTTCAAATATATTTTGCTTCATAATATTATATTGTATCGATTTAAAAAAAATGAAAAAACAATCAAATGATTACATTTGCGCAAATTTCGCAATAAATGGGCTTGTTGCCAAATATTAATATGAGTGAATTCGGATACAATTTACCCGATGATCGCATAGCAAAATACCCCGCATCAGAGCGCGATTCGTCAAAACTACTTGTGTATCGCGATGCCGAAATTCAGGAATACCTGTTTTGTAATCTTCCCGAAATTCTGCCCGAAAACGGTCTGATACTATTCAATAACACAAAAGTAATTCATGCGCGCCTGCAGTTTCGAAAGGAAACGGGTGCTGCCATCGAAATATTCTGCCTTGAGCCCACTACTCCGTCCGATTACCAGATCTCGCTGTCAGCGCAACAATCATGCACATGGAAATGTTTGATAGGAAATAAAAAAAAGTGGAAAAAAGATGCTTTAAAAAAGCTATTCAGAATTAATAACCGTGATATTACCTTATCTGCTGAAATCGTATCGGATACAAACAACGAAAGCCTGATACGTTTCTCCTGGGATACTACGGATTGCAGCTTTGCCGAAATTCTTGAACATGAAGGCGAAATTCCTTTGCCACCCTATCTGAACCGCAATGCAGAGCCTTCTGATACTATCAGGTACCAGACAGTATATTCACGTTTCGATGGATCGGTGGCTGCCCCTACTGCCGGTTTGCATTTTACCGATACCGTTCTCGCGGAAATTTCCCGAAAAAATATAACCTGCTCCGAACTTACACTCCATGTGGGTGCCGGCACTTTTAAACCGGTATCGGAAAGCAATGTTGAGAACCATACGATGCATCGCGAACATTTTAGCGTAAGCGTTGAAACACTGAATCAAATCAGGAACAACCTCGGGAATATCACCATTACAGGAACTACAAGCTTACGTGCAGTGGAGAGCTTGTATTGGCTTGCGGGCAGAATACAGCGGGGTGAAACTGCAGCGCATCTCAGTCAGTGGGAACCTTATACCTTTCAAAACGAAATTAGCGCTGCAGATGCTATTGATATACTATTGGAATATTGCCAGAAACAAAACATTGCTGCCTTTTCTGCCTCTACCTCAGTGATGATACTGCCGGGGTACCAGTTTCGGTTTGCAGACCGCCTCATTACCAATTTTCACCAGCCTAAAAGCACCCTGCTTTTATTGGTGGCAGCATTTATTGGCAATGACTGGAAAAAAGTATATGATGTTGCATTGAACCACAATTTCCGTTTCCTGAGTTATGGCGACAGTTCGCTGCTGTTTAAGGCGAATAACTGGCTTTGAAAACCAGTTCTAATAAATCTAAAAATCAGGTTTTGTTTGTAAAAACACATTCACACGCCCCAGGATTATTCCTGATATATTCCACAATACTTTGGTATTCCGCATCATTGCGGATAATACGGTCGTCGTAATCGGTTTGCCAATTTTTCCGTCCCGCCGTATTTCGGGCAATATTGATTTGTTTCGATGTTTGCATTTTGAATTTCCCCATGATTTTCGTTATTAACATATTCACATCTCGACCTCGTTTGCAACGAGGTCGCATTTATGCTAAGCATTTATAATGCGTTAATTGCAGTGCATTAGAAATGCACCAAATAATTAAGTCCTCGTTGCAAACTAGGACTAGACTAGGAACTGAAGAGGTGCCAAATGGTTTATGGGTCGGAGAATAAATCCTGTTTTGAAACTAATATAATATGTTTATATTTGCAATTCTTATCATACATCAATAAGAAACGCAAAATAAAACTTGTAGCAATGGAACAAAGAAAATATAATTATATTGAGGAATACCTTAACAAAATAAGGGCTGCCGGAGGCTTTACTTTTACCTATTCCGAATTGTTAGGGACTTTTAATGTTACCAAAGAAGCAATAGACCTTTCGTTACAGCGCTTAAAAGCGCGAAATAGTATTGCCCAGATTAAAAAGGGGTTCTATGTTATACTTACTCCGGAATATGCTCAAAAAGGGATGATACCTTCTGCACTATTTGTTGATGACCTCATGAAATCTCTTAATAAGAAGTACTATGTTGGTTTACTTTCGGCAGCAGCATTACATGGTGCGTCACATCAACAACCATTGGAATACTTTGTTATTACTCAGGCTCCTGCCATACGCGACATTAATGCTTCAAATATGCGGGTCCGCTTTTTTGTAAAAAAGGATTGGCATCCACAATCAGTGGTTCAAATAAAATCTGATTCGGGATACATGAATGTTTCTTCACCTGAGCTTACAGCTCTAGACTTGTTTTTTTATTCCCATTACATTTCGACAAATAGGGCATATACAGTACTGCAGGAACTGCAAGAAGCAATGAAACCGTCGAAGTTAAAAAGCACAGCACTATTGTTTCCACAAACGGCATCTATTCAGCGTTTAGGGTATATACTTGAACAAATTCAAGGTTGTGATAAACTGGCTGATTCATTAAAAAAGGTATTAAATACACGGAAATCGTATTACATACCCCTATCCTCAGGCAAATTAAAAAAAGGAAGTGTAAATACCCGTTGGAAAATAATTATAAATACTGAATTGGATGGCGACCTATGATACCAAAACGATATATTGAGGAATGGAAACAAACTGTTCCATGGATTGATAACAATCAGGTTGAACAGGATTTGATTATTTCTCGCGCGTTAGTGGCAATTTATTCCGACAGCTTTTTAATGGAAAATTTGGCATTTCGTGGAGGTACGGCATTGCACAAATTATATGCAAATCCCGCTTCCCGATATTCCGAAGATATTGATTTGGTACAGATAAAGCCAGGCCCTATTGGAGATGTGATAACTCAACTTCGTAAAGCTCTCTTGTTTATCGAAGGATTTAAACCAACAATAGATCGAGGTGTTGCAATGACTACATTACGATTTCGTTACGTTTCAGAGAGTTTTACTAACGTAAACATGAAACTAAAAGTTGAAATCAATTGCAGAGAACATATTGCAGTGTATGGCTTAAAACATTTCAACTATTCAGTGTCAAATTCATGGTTTACGGGTTCGGCTCAACTTATTACATTTGAACCAGAAGAATTGCTTGCCACAAAGCTTAGAGCATTATACCAGCGAAAGAAAGGCCGAGACCTTTTTGATTTATGGTACCTGCTTACAACATTGAACTTAAATCCTGAAAGGATTATTTCTGCCTTTAATACATACATGAAACTATCGCAACTTTCGGTAAGAAGAAAGGATTTTTTGGTTAATCTTGAAGAAAAAATCAATGATTCTGATTTCAGAAAGGACATTTTTGGTTTGATACACCCATCCATAACATGTAATATTGACGAAGCCTATACTATTGTGAGGGATTCAATAGTAATGTTATTGATGGAATAAGAATTAAATTTGTGAGGCGTTGGCTATTTGTTCGTTGTCTTTTCATTGTTTCTCCACCCTTACATTCTCTATCCGGTGGCCATAGTATATCCTCACCATGTAGGTTCCAGGGGCCAGGTCGCTGATGTCTAACCGGGTTGTTTGTGATTGCAATGGCTGCACCAACACGGTTTGCCCCTGCAGGTTGAGTATTTTCACAAACGAGGTCTCGTTTTCATCAGGCAACTCTATTTGCAAGTAATCAGTTGCAGGGTTCGGGTAAACCTGAATGGCGGCTGTTTCGTTTAGTGGTTCTGAACTTACATTGCAATCGACATACACAGGCAACACTATCTGATATGTTTCGCCAAAACCATTGGTAATTGTTACCATTAGGTCAGGACCAAAATAGTTTTCAGGAATGTTGAGGCTGAACGGTAGTTCTATTATATCCGGTTCCATATCTTCGGCGGGTGTAGGATTGTAAAGTGTTGCCGAGTCGTAACTGTGGTTAAAGGTATTCACGCCTACATGTACCGTAAAGCTACCTGTTCCCTGCGATTTCGGGATAAATACCGGGGGATAATATAAGTTTTCTATGATCTCACCCGTGCTGAATTCTAATGTATAGGGCGCTGTTTTCCCCTGAACCCGAAGTTTCGTGGGGTAGTGCCCCTCGCAATACAGGGTATCGGGCAACCCGGGGCATTCTACGTTCTCATCCGGTGGGTCCGGGTATAGCCCGCCTTCACAACCCAAACTGTCTGTCTTTATTAACCAGAATTGTTGTATTGGGTCATAATCCCACATATACTCTCCATAGCCGTTGATTATGAAACCGTTGTCTGTGGTTTGTTTGATGGAGGAACTGTACAAATCCTGTGTATATGTGATTCCTGTATTTTTCAGTGTTCTGCTGTACTGTATTTCTCCATTGCTGTTTGTTTTCAGCAGCCTGAAACGATAGTTTCCTCCTGGTCCTGTAGATCTTTTATAATCCATGATTGAAATCAGGTCCCCATTGTTTAGTTCAATAATATCCGAAATATACATACTGCTGTACCTGTTTTCTTCCCCTGTACTATTGTAATCATATCTTCGATAAAACCGCTCCCACACTAAGTTTCCCGCCGTGTCCACCTTGCGAAGGCAGGCTTCCAAAATTGGGTCCATGCTCCAGTTGCAGATAGCCTGTCCCCCGGCTACAATATACGTTGTATCTTGCGCCTCAAGCATGGCCATTATACGACCATCGTTCTCCGAGGGGTTGCCGTAATACTGTTCCCAGAGCATGTTCCCCATACTGTCGGTTTTTACTAAGTACCAGTCCTGCTTGTAGGTGGACGTGCTGAACCCGAAGGTAAATCCACCCAGGAGCAGCTTGTTATCATGGGTCTTGATGATTTCTGTACCAACTTCGTTTGATATGATTCCATCGACTCCATAGCCAGTTTTAATTGTGTGTGTAGGGTCATTTATATTATAAAGTAACAAGCCCATTTCATAATCATCGGGTAAGATATTTTCCGCTGCAATTGCAAATATTGAATCATTATATTGGATTACATCGTAAACTCCATAAACGGAATCTATTTCAATCTGATTGAAGCTCAGGGTGTCGAGATTGTCATCTAATAATACTAAAAAGGGCACTATTTCACTCGTGTTGTTCTCTACCGCAGTACCACACATATAATAGTAATTCCCTGTATCGCTGTATTTTAAACAGTTGTAATAGGCCTCATAGCATTCATAGTTATCCAGTTTATAACTGTTCTTATATAGTAGTGTTCCCGAATGATTTATCATTGAAAAACCTATCCCCCGTCCTCCATTCACCGACGTTCCCGTCAATACTACAAAACCATCATCAACTGTAATAACTGTATTGGATATATTCCCATCCGGGTCATAATACACATTATTAAACTTCTCCTGTGCATAAGTTCCCATGCACAGGAGAAGGAATACCGCTATACTGAACAGCTTCATCGGCTTACATTTTCGTGAATTTTTCTACTGCATCGCCCATTATAGATGAAAAACAAATTCACCATGCTAAGATACAAATATTTGGGTTGTTTTACGTTTAATAACACCAAAATGACCAATTCTGTACACACATTTTCTTGGGTTGGAATCTGGCAGATTTGAATGTTTTTTCTACTTTTGTAGTAAGTATAGTTTTACAATGCAAAAAATTAATTTCGACTGCAGGTATTTCAGAGGCGGTATTCCATGCAAACCCAACAAGCAACACAGGGTTGAATGTGGCAATTGCAGCTATTATCAACCCATAAGCAAACGTATTCTTATTATAAAACTGGGTGCGATGGGCGATGTTATCCGCACCACACCCCTTATTGCTGCGTATCGCAAAAAATTTCCGGACTGCCACATCAGCTGGCTTACCCTTACCCCGGAAATTCTTCCATCCTCTGAAATTGACAGTATTTACAAATGGGATGTAGGCTCCGTTTTTATTCTTTCGAACCGTAAATTCGATATTGCTATAAACCTCGACAAAGAAGACGAAGCCTGCATGTTGCTTTCGAAACTGGAAGCAACCGAAAAATATGGGTTCATCTGGAACGATAATCATATAGAAGCTGCAACGCCTGCTGCCATGCATAAACTGGTAACTGGTTTATTCGACCATATTTCGCAGGATAACACGCAGCACTACATGCAGGAGATTTTCGACATTTCCCACCTGCCATTCAACGACGAAGAATATCTTATCAACCTTAATGAAAAGCTGGCTCAACAATGGGCAATGCATTTTGAAACAATATCGGGAGGAAAAAAAATCATCGGCTTGAATACGGGTTGCGGGAATCGCTGGCTAACACGCCTCTGGCCCGATGAATACTGGATTACTTTAATTAACCAATTGTTGCGTCAGGGTTTCTTCCCTGTTGTTTTGGGTGGTCCGCAGGAAAACGATAAAAACACGATGCTGTCCGAAAAAACAGGCTGTTACTATCCGGGAACCTTTTCGCTGGAAGAATTCATTGCGCTTTCAAAGTCGCTCGACCTTGTGGTAACACAGGTGTCGATGATGATGCACATTGCCATGGCACTGAAGCGGAAAATTGTTCTGATGAACAATATTTTTAACAAGCACGAATTTTATATGTACAATCGCGGAATAATTGTTGAGCCGGAAAGCGGCTGCGATTGTTACTATGGGAATAGCTGCTCCCGCGAACGCTCGTGTATGTACGACCTAAAACCGGAAATTATACTGAAAAAAATAAAAGAGCTTCTGTAATGCAAATTGCCTACCTCTCCACATTTTATCCGTTCAGGGGTGGAATTGCCCAGTTCAACGCTTCACTGCTGCAAACCTTCGTCGATATGGGGCATCGTGCTCAAGCCTATACATTCACGTGCCAGTATCCCGGTTTTTTATTTCCGGGGAAAACGCAAATGGTAACAACCGGCGACAATGCCATGGTAATTGATAGCACCAGAGTGCTGAACACTATTAATCCATTTTCGTATTGCAGCACAGCAAAAAGAATTAATCGCGAAGCACCCGACCTGCTGCTTATGAAATATTGGATGCCTTTTTTCGGACCATCGCTGGGAACCGTTGCAGGGCGTTTGAAAAATCAAACCAAATCGATAGCAATTCTCGACAATTTTATACCTCACGAAAAAAAGTTCTTCGATACTGCATTCAATTCATATTTCGTTAAGCGTGTCAACGGATTTGTAGCCATGTCGGACAAAGTAAAAACCGATTTACTCAATCATAAACCGGATGCACATGTAATGCTTATGCCCCACCCTGTATATAATCACTTCGGGCAACGCACCGATAAAGAATCGGCGCAACAAAAACTCGGGCTGGATCCTAAAAAAAAATCACTGTTGTTTTTTGGTTTCATCCGGACATATAAAGGACTCGACAACCTAATCAGGGCGTTTAACCTGCTCGATGAGTCGTATCAACTTATTATTGCAGGTGAAACATACGGAAGTTTCGAAAAATATGCAAACCTAATAGAAGAGAATAAGTTTAAAAGCAATATTAAAGTTTACAACGACTATATTCCCGATAATGCTGTTGCCAACTTTTTCTCGGCTTCCGATGTGTGCATACTGCCCTATCGGTCGGCAACACAAAGCGGTATTACCAGCATTTCGTACAATTTTGATGTGCCGGTTATTGCTACAAACACAGGGGGTCTGGCTGAATTTATCGAAAACGGCAGCACAGGTCTGATCATTGCTGATTCCAACCCTGAAACAATTGCTGACGGAATCAGAAGATTCTACGCCGATTGCAATATTTCAGCCATGCAACAGCGTATTTCCGAAATAAAACAAAACCTAAGTTGGGAGCACTTTGCCGGCGAAATTATTAAGTTCAGTAAAACCCTCTAAAAACTCCCTCGAAAATCAGGAACATACATCAGCCTGCATGGAAATCAGCCTGTAATCGCGATTGGTTTTTAGGTAAGTCCGTATTATCTGCCTCGCATCGCGGTTGTCGGGGTACGATGCAATACAATCGGAAAGCAATTCCGGATTGTTTTGATGCTGGATATCGCAAAAGCCGTAGCCCATATATTTGCCGTTTTTAACTGATACCACTCCTATTTCTTCCTCGTTTCGTCCACTGGTAACAATGAAAATATTTTCGTTTTCGAGTCCGTACCGTTTCAGCACCTGCGTTGCCCTGTCATTATAGCTTTCAGCAGGCTCTTCCCCGATACATGCACCCCTGCAGTCTCCCAGCGCATGGTAGAAACAGGCACCGGCACTTTGATACAACCCACAGAGCTTCTGACACAACGAATATTCGTTACACAAGCTGAACAGATTGTCTTTAGCTGCTCCCTGCGACACAAACGAATCAAGCGGAACATCGTATCCATCATCATTCTTACGGATTGAAAACTGCAGGTATCCGTTTTCATTGACATCATAGTATAAGCCCCACTGGTGCTTTGTTCTTCGCTGTGCTTTGTTGTAACGTGGTTTGTTTCTCTTGATTTCGCACGATTCCTTTAATAATGCTATCAGCTCGCTTCCGGTAAGTTCAAAACTCACCCCTGCTATTTCGGACTTCAGCTGAACTCCTTTCGAAGTGGTTTCGTTATTTAAATGGGTAATTACTCTCCGGTAGATATTTTTACTTTTCCCTATATAAATCAGGTCGGTATTTTCGTTATAGAAATAATACACTCCGGCAGCTTCCGGGAGCGCTTTCAGGGTGGCAATATCAAGATTTCTGTTGAGTCCCTTAGTTGAAAATCCCTGCATATTTTTTCCGGAATACTGCTCACGGTCGATTTTGTAAAGCAATTTAAACAGATGATAGGTAGCCACAGCATCTCCTTCAGCCCTATGGCGGTTGTTTATAACAATACCCAGTTTTTCGCATAAGTTTCCGAGGCTGTACGATGGCAATCCCGGAATAAGCTTGCGGCTCATTTTTACAGTACATAATTGCTCACGGCGGAATTTATACCCCAATCGCAGAAACTCGCATCTGATAAAGTTGTAGTCGAAGGCGGCATTATGCGCAACAAAAATGGTATTTTCGGTAAGTTCCACTATTTTCCGAGCCAGTTGATAAAAACAGGGTGCATTTTCAACCATTTCGTTGGTAATACCAGTAAGGCCTACAATGTAAGCCGGTATCATACATTCCGGGTTCACGAGGCTCGAAAACTGCTCGACGATTTGCTCGCCGTCGGTAACAACAATCGCAATTTCGGTAATTTTATCCTGCCCGGCACTACCCCCGGTAGTTTCTACGTCGATTATTGCAAACCGCTGATTCATTTCAATGCCGGTGTTTTTTACCGGGTTTATTAACCAGTTCTATTACTGTATATGGAGGTTTTCGCATGAAAATAGCAATTACGGCAGCCGCAAGACCCCCCGAAAAGCCACTTGTAAGTCCGTATGCTCCGAGCAACTGAATAACAATATTTACCACAAACAAACAGAGCATAACAATAATGCATAGGATAAATATTCTTTTCCAGTTATAGGTTATTTTTACTTCAGCACCGCAAAAAACACAAAATCTGTTTTTTGAACCTTTCTTTCTGGAAAATATTCTTTTAAATACGCTTCCTTTGCTATGGCAATTCGGACATTCCATAATGTCATCCTAAGATTATTAATTAGGTATGCAATATTACAAAAAAATTGGAATGGGCATACGACAAACTTTCAGGGGAGTTATTATGCAATTTCGAAATATGATAAAATTTGTTATCAATTTTTAAACAATATTGCCTCGAATAATTGAAATTATAAATTCAACTGGGTTAATTTTCAATTGCTAATACATTACTATTCTGATAATTATAATAAATATCGTTTTCTATTTATGAAAATTAAAAAAAATGGTATATAAATTGTAAAATGTTAACCATATTTGTTTTTTAAAATAGAATATTTATATTTGCTATAATTAGTAAACATAAAAACCAAAAACTATGAAGTTTCTAACAAACAAAGGATTCCTCGGAATCGTATTATTAATTATCATCGGAGCTATATGTTCATGGCTGCTTGATGGTACATTACTCAGCCTCAGCGGAGTCTGGAAATTAATCTTCTCATTTGGTGCAACTCTTGTACCAGGTCTCTTGTGGTTATGGTTCTTCTACATGGAGGATAAATATGAGAAAGAACCAAAACAATTACTGTTGGGAGTATTTATTTTAGGCGCCATGGCAGCCTTTACTTTTAGTAAACCGCTAACCGAATTGTTTTCATCAAATGCAAGTGTACTTAATCCGAGCTTTTTTACTCGGTTCATATCATCATTTTTAGTAGTTGGAATGATTCATATGTTAGTAATTTTTGCAATTGTTCGTTATAGCATTTATTTTAGCGATGAGTTTAATGAACCTGCCGACGGGGTAATTTATTCGATCGCTGCCGGTTTGGGATTTGCTGCAACTTACAATATACAATACCTTATTAGCCTAGAAACAATGGATATTGGAGTTGTAATATCAAGATTAATTAATTTCTACTTAATTATGGCAATTTTTTCTGGAATTATGGGCTACTTCATCGGTTTTGCAAAATTTTCGAAATTAAAAAATTTCGGACGCGAAATGTTTATGTTCCTTGGTCTTATATTAGCAACTTTTATTTATTCGATGTATAATATTTTGATCTCGTATTTGCAATACATAGTTTCAAGTTTGCAAAAACTCATTACTAATAATGCTGGAGACGGGAATATGCCTTACCCAATTGGCTGGGAAATAGGGATTTCTGCAATAACAGTTATTATTATTTATATAATAATGTATTTCTTACTTAATAAATCGGTGGAAGCATCTCCGTTTAAGAATACAGAAAACAAACCTCAGTAATCAGTAACAAGAAATATAAACTTAAAAATTCAGAAAAATGGAAAACAATAAATTATCATATATTTCATGGGCAGTATTGATTGGTGCAGTACTGATTCTTGGCGGCTGGTTTCTGACCCGCAGCTCAAATGCAAACACCAAACCTTTTTCTTTTGCTATCAATGATTCTGTTAGTAAAAAAGCCGTTACTGTTGGATTTGAGTATCCAAAAGACTGGAACGAAATGGCCACCGATAAAGCAGAAAGCAAACTGGGCTCGCTGAAAACTCCAAAAACTTATGTTCTCATCGATAAACAAACGCTTACGATGATGGGATTAAAGGGTGCTCAAGCTGTTGTTAACCAGCGAAACTTCGAAGAATATACCGAAATATCTTCGGAAGACCTGAAAATAAACGACCTGAATGCAGTGAAAATCGGTTTCTCATACACCGACAATGGCATTAACATGCAAGCATGTCAGGTTCTCGTTGACCTTAAGACAAATGCCAAGGACATGATTGTAATCACATATTTTGCTCCTGAGAAAGATTATGCGAAGAGTATTGGCGATTTCGGCAAACTCATTAAGTCAATAAGCATTACATCAAGCAATTTAAAATAAACCATAAACTATGAAAAAGCACATCATTATCAGTCTGTTTGCAGCCCTGCTACTCTTAATGCAGTCACAGACCTTTGCGCAAATAAATCCGGTTGCAATTTCCGACAACTACTACAAGGGTATTGTGAAAATACTTTTGTTTGACCCTGTGCTCGCTCAGGTTGATGAAGAAACACTGGGATACCTCGGCAGAGGCTCCGGGTTCTTTGTAACAACCGATGGCGTTATTTTCACAAACCGCCATGTGATTGAACAATGTGTTTACGGATACATTCTATATCAGGATAAAAAGGGCGAATACGACATTGTCACCTACAGTAAAGGTATTGAAAAAGACCCCTCGGTGAAATGTGTAGCCTACAGTGGTTACACTGTTCCCATTGTGCAGGTTTACCATGGGCGTGGTCCGAACGACTATAAGCTCTACCTGGCCGAAGTACTTACCCTCAGCGATGCTTACGACGGAGCAGTAATCCGCATTGTTTCCGATATGGATGGCAACAAACCCACCGCACCATTTACAGCATTACCTATTGGCAATTCCGACAATTGCAAGCAGGGTGAAGACCTTGTTGTGATGGGATATCCTGCTCAGTATGACGGGAATTACGATTTGGCACTGAAGGACATGATCACTTTTACCAAAGGATATAATTCCGGTCTTGATTATGTTTTTAACGAAGATTACGGCTTCATTAAAACCGATGCGGCTATCAACGGAGGAAACAGCGGAGGACCCGTTTTTGGAAACGACAATAAAGTAATCGGTATTGCCAGCGCTAAAGGAATCAAAACCAATATCGGTCTAGTTGGTGGTATCAACGGGATGTATTACGTTGTTGCTCCCAATGCCACTATTTTTAAAACCCTTATTTCAAAAGGACTCACCCCGCCCGATAAAGCAGAAAATATAACCGTTACCAAAGGCGATGCCAAACCAATGCCCGAATTTGTATCCTGCGATCAGCAAACCTCAAAGGCTAAACAAACCACTGTAACAGGTATCGTAAAAAGTGCAGATACTGGGAAACCCATAAAGGATGCAGTTGTCGGCCTGCTTATTTATGACGCAGCAAAAGATGACTTCATTGTGGTAAGCGGAGGTTATACGGGTAGTGATGGCAAATTCACCATGGAACCCGACGTTACACTCGACACCGATTACGGTATTGCTGTTATGGCCGATGGGTATCAGGATCTTGTTGATGTAATCACCATTACTTCTAGCTCAAATTATCTCACAATCACATTGGCTAAACAACGAAAATAATTACCAGTTATTTATACTTAAAAGACTTGCCCGAAACTGGCAAGTCTTTTTTTTAGTAATTTAGACAGATTTACTACATTTACATAAAAATTTCGGATATGGCAGAAGCAGATTTAATTGCAAAAGTGCGCAACAAAGCAACGGCATGGCTCAACGACAATATTGATGCCGAAAGTGCCTGTCAGATTGAAGACATGCTCCATAAAAACGATGACACCCTGATAGAATCGTTTTACAAAGACCTTGAGTTCGGTACCGGCGGGCTTCGTGGAATCATGGGCATGGGTTCAAACCGGATGAACCGGTTCACTGTGGGCATGGCTACGCAGGGGCTGGCAAACTATCTGATAAAGACATTTCCTAAAGAAAAGATTGCGGTTGCCATTGCTCATGATAGCAGAAACAATAGCCGGAGTTTTGCCCAAAATGCCGCTGACGTGCTCTCTGCCAATGGCATTACTGTGTATTTATTTGATGAGCTCCGCCCTACCCCTGAGCTATCATTTGCTGTAAGGACACTGGAATGCAAAAGTGGGATTGTTATAACCGCATCGCATAACCCCAAAGAATACAACGGGTATAAAGTGTACTGGGCTGATGGCGGACAGATAATATCACCACACGACAAAAACATTATTGCGGAAGTAAGAAACATAAGCAGAATTTCGGAGGTAAAATTCACGGGAAACTCCGCATTGATACATCCCATTGGTAGTGATATCGATACATTGTATATCGAAAAAGTAAAATCCTTGAGTTTGAATCCTGAAGTAATTCAGCGGCAGCAGAAGCTTTCGATAGTGTACACACCCATTCACGGTTCAGGGGTGAACATTGTTCCAATGGCTTTACAAAGTTTCGGTTTCACCAATATTATTCGTGTCCCTGAGCAGGATATCCCTGATGGTAATTTCCCTACGGTGCATTCGCCCAACCCTGAGGAAGCGGCTGCTCTGAGCATGGCTTTGGAATATGCAAAAAAGGCAGGCTCCGAAATTGTTATGGGTACTGACCCTGATGCCGACAGGGTTGGGATAATAGTAAGGGATTCAAACGGTGAATATGTGTTGCTGAATGGCAATCAAACCGCATCTGTTTTACTGTATTACCTCATCAGTGAATGGCACCGCAAAGGAAAAATTGATGGCAGACAGTTTATTGTTAAAACCATTGTTACTACCGACTTGTTGGCTGAAATTGCCGACTCTTTCAATGTAAAGAACTATGATGTACTCACTGGCTTTAAATACATTGCTGCTATCATCCGCGAATACGAAGGGAAAATGGAATTTATCGGTGGCGGAGAAGAAAGCTACGGGTATCTGGCAGGTGATTTTGTGAGAGACAAAGATGCGGTAATTTCCTGTGCCCTGATTGCTGAAGTTGCTGCCTGGGCAAAAGATAACGGAAAAACTATCATTGACATACTGAAAGAAATATATGTACGATTCGGATTTTATAAAGAAAAAATGATATCGGTAACACGTACCGGAAAGTCGGGAGCAGAAGAAATTGCTGCCATGATGGATTCGTTCCGGAATCAGCCTCCCGAATCGATATGCGGAACTGATGTTACCATTATTCACGATTACGAAAAACAAGCTAGCATCGATATGCTGAGTCAACTGCGCTACACAATTCCCCTGCCCAAATCGGATGTGCTTCAGTTTGAACTGAAAGACGGTTCAAAAATTACAGTAAGACCTTCGGGCACGGAACCAAAGATCAAATTTTATTTCAGCTTAAAAGCATCGCTCCAGCGGGTTGAAGATTACGATACGGTGAATGTAGAACTTGACCAGCTTGTCGAAAAAATGGCAAAAGAAATCATTCGTTAAATGAAGTCGTACCGAAAAGAGCTCTGGTTTCGTACCGAAACACGGCGTAAACTGATAAATATTACACCTAAGATAATTCAATGCCTTACTGAAAGCGGAATACGCGAGGGGTTCTGCCTGGTGAACGCAATGCATATTACGGCCAGTGTATTTATAAACGATGATGAAGCCGGGCTTCACCACGATTTTGAGGTGTGGCTCGAGAAGCTTGCTCCTGAAAAACCCCATTCACAATATCGCCACAACGGTTACGAAGACAATGCCGATGCGCACCTAAAGCGTTCAGTAATGGGGCGCGAAGTAATAATTGGAGTTACCGAAGGTGAGCTTGACTTTGGCCCCTGGGAACAGATTTTCTATGGAGAATTCGATGGCATGCGCGACAAGCGCGTGTTGGTGAAAATTATCGGGGAATAGCAGCACCTACTTTTTTGTATCGAGGTACTTCAGGTAACGGACAATTTCCTTTGGTTTTACATCTTTGGCAACTATTATTTTGTTGCTGTCGAGAATAAACAAGCGTGGAGTGCGTGTGGTTCCGTAATAGATGAAAAAATCGTCGGTACTGCCGGCACTGCAAGCATTTACCCACGATAATTTCATGTTTGTAACATAGTCTTCCCATGCATTTTTATCGGACTGTATGTTGATGGCAATAAGCTCTGCTCCCATCTTTTTAATTTCTTCGTAGCTACTGTGGAGCACCGGAGTTTGTTCATCGCAGAGTGAGCAGCCCCGCTCCCAAAACCACAGAATTATATAGCGCGCCTGAATGCTGTCAGTTTCGAAAAGAGCTCCGTCGATTCGTTTCAAATGCAGGTTATGCGACTTTGCACCCAGCATATTGTACTTCATTTCGTCAACTCTGCTGCGTATCATGTCGATTGCTTTTTCGTCGGCCCATTTAATTTTACCGTTCAGGAAGTAGTTGTTTGCCAGATAAACAAATACTGCATCCATACCTATTACCGAAGGGTTTTCGAAATGATCGACAAGATATGATACAATATATTTTTCGAAATCGATGTTCACCGATGCTTTGGCAATGAGAGCATCAACATCTTTATACACATTTTCGATACTATCGACACGGGTACTCAGGAAGAATTTTGAATATTCGTCGAGCATGCGGTGAAAAACGAATTCAGGTGTTCGCAACAGCCTTTCGTCACTAAAATCCACTGCATCGAAATAATGATCTTTATAATAATAGTAATACCTTGCAGGGTCCTCGGTCTGCCATTGCAATACATACGGCGGAAATTCAGGCGGAAGCATTGCTGCCATCATTTTCGAAAGAAAACCATTGTTGTCCTGAGTTTTGTAATATTTGTACACAACCATTCTCCTGTTTTTCAAACTGTCTTCGGTGCGTTTTATTTCATCTGCATTAGCCTGACCAGAATTTGCATAATACTGTTTTTTTATATCGAGCTCAGAGCTTGCCAGATTGATGGCAGCAATGTCGCGCTGAAGGCCAAAGAAAAGGTCGGGTTTTTCGGTACCTGTCATAATAAGTTTCCCTAGTACATTATCGAGACCGGTGGTAATTGAAAAATCCTGATCGTCGAGAACAAGAAAATCGAATCGTGTTTTAGGGGGTATTACAATGAAATACACCCCTTGCGGTAACACAAAATCGCCGAAAAAAACCGCATGACCCTTACTATCGGTCTGAATGGTATCAATCACCTGATATTCAGGACCGTAGTGCGATCCAAAATATAAAAGTCCATTTTCGTGCCCGGTAACAGTAACTTCGATTCGGAAGGCAAAGGCCGTCATCGAAAACGTCATGCAGGCCATTACTGACAATGCAAACAGTAATAACTTCCGACAATATTTACGAGGCATTTCTACCATACAATGAAGTAGTTATTCTTTTTCTGCTGCACGGCGTTGTTTATCGAAACGAATGAATTCCGTAATACTGTCGACCCCGATTCGTTTTGCAACAATGCGTTTCTCACGGTCGAGCATATACACCACAGGGGTAGAATAGATATCGTAAAAATTTCTGAAATTAGAATGCGGATATGGGCCATCCCACACGTTATACCAACCACTGCCAATCATATCTTTTTCATTGATAAAATCAACCCATTTTTCCTTTTCGTACTGGGTGTATAAACAAAAGACCTTAACATTCATGTTCGACAATGTATCGCGCCATTTTTCGAACAGTTCGGGCACCTCTTTTTTGCAATGTCCGCAATCAGGTTCCCAGAACACCAGAATGGTATATTCGGCATCAACAGCATGCAGCGACATATAAGTTTCGTCGTATGTTTCCATTTTTTTTAGGTCAGGAGCCACATTGCCAATGATATTCGGAGTGATTTTCAACACCCTTTCGGTAAGTTTGGCCATAAATGTACTGTCGCCCCAATAGGCTTTTCCACTAAGGTACCATTGTTCGGCAATGTGAACAAAAACCTCATCGAAACCCATAATTTTTGAAGTTTCGAAATAGTTGAGCAGGTGGGCCGCTACAAAACGGAACATCAGCGTGTCGCCTTCATAAGCCATTTTTATAACCCTGTCTGATTCGAATTTCATAGAATCGGGCAAAGGGACCACGACTTTATCGAAGAAATAGGTTAATTTTCCCTGAAAAACGGGGGTTCTCAACAAACCGGCTTCGTTGAAATCGATATTATCGAAATAGTGATCTTTATAATATCGCCATTGGAAAGTGCTGTCGGTTATATTACCGTTTTGGTCGCGCGGGTAATCGGGCACATCAATCTCAATCATCGATTTCAGTACTTTTGCAAAAAAAGTATTGCTGTTTTTATCAACCATATTCAACATATACTGATGCCTTTGCTCGCTGATATCTCTTATTTTTTCGTTGTACAATTTCACGGAATCAGGCATATCGCTGTATTTGGATTTTAGGTTGATATAATCGAGTTGTTTGGACTGCAATTCTGCCATTTTTCGCTGATAATCGTTAAATAGTTTGTTTTCGGCAGAGCCTTTGATTTTCATATTATCCACATACCTGGCCGTATCGGTTTCAATTGAAAAATGTTGTTCATCTCCTACAATTATTTCGAAGTAGGTCATTTTTAAACTGGGCATCACCACGATATAAATGCCATGATTCAGTTTTTCTTTTCCGGCAAAAGTGCAATTCCCTTTCGAATCGATGCGGGCTGTGTCGATTACATATTTTTTATCGCCAAAATGATGCCCGAGATACAAAACAGTATCGTGAACCCCGTTTACTTTTAACTTAATCTCGTAACCCTGCGAAAATACCAGCATTGATAGTAAGCAAAAGGCAAGCGGCAAAATAATCTTTTTCATATCGGATAGGTTTTCAAAATTTCAAAATTATTAATAGAAACGCATAAAATAATAAAAGGTATCGTTAAAAAACATTTAAATTTTCAAAATGTGTGCCATTAAAAATTATCGTACCAGCTTCGGCGCTTCGATAGTTTCAGGTCCTGCAACATAGCCGCCTTCACGTTAATTTTAAAGCTGTATGATTTGTGCAGACCAAAGGGAATGAGCTGCAAACTGGCTTCCCAGCAATGCAGGTCGCGGTATATATTAATGGTGGTATAGGTGATTTTGTCATTGACAAAATCCCATCCACTCGAAACAGATACTTTCCATTTTGAAGTAACGTTCACATCACCCGATACCTGAAGGCTTTGTGTAACCGTCTGGTCGAAATATGGCTTGGAGTAGCGCAGGTTATAGCTTAGTCGCAGGTTCCATGGAACGTCGAAATCGACATAATCGTCGGGGTAGCCGTAAAGTTGAGAAGCCGCTGTCTGATTTTTAGAGGTTTTACTCTGTGCATTGAAATTGAAACCAACGCTCAGGTTTGCACTGGTAATTCTCAAAATTTTACCCGAAGAGGAAAATTCCGAAGCATTGTAGCGTACAGGAGTACCATATTCGTTACGGGTAATAGCATACGGGTCGAACACCGAAGAGAAATTAATGCTGACTTTTCCCAGACTGGTTCTGCCCGACATGGTAATGGGTGCCCATTTGAGCGAATCGGCCATGATATTATAATTCGTATTGAACGACAAGCCTTCCAACAGTTTAATTTTCTTTTCACCAGAAACAGTATCGGCACGATTGCGAACCTTCATATCGAGTGTATTTCCCAGATTAAACGACAGCGACCCAGCTCCTCCCCTGGTTGGTGTTCCGTAAGGCAAGCCTTCGAACACTGAATACACATAACTCACAGTGTCGTACTGCCCCGTGTTGTTGTTGTACTGAATCCGGTAATAGTCGTCGTAGTAGCCATAGCGCGGCTGACCAAAATCGGGATAATATATAAAACTTACCGAAGGGGTAAGCACATGGCGAAATGCTTTCACCGGTCCCTTTTTAAACTGAAACATCCCGTAAACCGTGGTGTTCATTGTGCATGAGGCTTTGTAGTCCCATGCCCTGTTAAAACCATAAGTATAGTTTTTCACCAGGTCACCCGTAAGTGAACCTACCGAATCGGGCTGCCATAATTTTTCGACCGACCGAGAGTACCACCGTTCGGTATATTGAAACGCCGGCGTAATGTTGATAAATTTCAGTACTTTCAGCGAGGTATTCACCGGAATGCTGTGCTGAATACCGTTGTTCAGATTATCGAGTGTGATGTTCAGCAGCGAATCTTCGCGAACAGTGGCCTGATTGGTAAGCACAGCCGAGTAGCTGATGCCTATTTTCTCGTACCAACGTTGCTTTCCTACTGCCGACTTACGTTTGAGCGGGTAAATTTTGCTCATGTTAAAAGTAACGTCGGGCAAGGTCAGGTTAACCGTACTGTCGGTGCTGTTCTGGGTGTGGGCAAGTGCCATCGACAGGCTGAAGGGTGTGTTTGGCCACACTTTACTATAGCTGATGCGCGACTGTTTTGTGGTGTTCATATACGAAGCGTCGTTATACGAATTCCATTTGTCGTATGCGCTGGAACTGATGTTTACATCTGCCGAAAAAGTACTGTTCGGACGGGCTTTTGCATCCTGATTGTGTTTCCATTTAATGCTGTACAAACGGTCGATTCTGAAGTTATCGAGACCACGGTACCCAAAGCGGTTGTTGTTGAAGCTTAGGTCAACGCTTCCGTTCATTTTGTATCTCTTTTTGTAGTTGGTGCGGGCATACAGTCCAAAACTCCCTTTACTGTAAATATCGCCGGTAAGGAGCAAATCGACACGGTCGTTGATGGCAAAGTAGTAGCCTCCCCTGCGAAGAAAGAAACCCCTGTTCTGCTCTTCGCCGAATTCGGGAAACACAATACCCGAAGTAGAACCCTTTTTATTCGGAAAAAAACCGAACGGAATGCCCAGAGGAAGGGGAACATCTTCGATTACCAGATAAGCAGGTCCCGAAACAATTTTATCGTCGGGTATCATGATGGCTTTGCTGATATTGAAATAGTAGTGCGGGTGGTCGAGGTTGCAGGTAGTAAATTTTCCGTGAATCAAATGCACCTCGTTGTCTGCCTGCTTTTTGGTAACTCCGCCGTGAAGAAAGCTGCCTTCGAATTCTGTGGTAACTTCTTTGATTATGGCTTTTTTCGAATTGAAATTGTAGCGAATAGTGTCGGCTTTAAATGTTTCTTCCCCTTCGACAAACACAGGCTTGCCAAAAACGCTTCCGGCAGAGTCGGTTTCGCCACAGGCGAATACGGTGTTATCGGCAAAATCGATCATAATATATTCTGCTGTAAGCGTGATATCGCCATACGTTACCTGCGCTTCTCCATAGAGGTAAGCACGTTTGTTTTTCAGGTCAACAAAGCATGAATCTTTCGACTGGTAATCGACCGGATGTTCGATAGTATTCGATGGCGCATGAACCGTGATACTGTCTTTCACAATAGTATCGTCGAGCCACAGGGGCACATCAACTGCTCCGCAGACACCACCGTTCTTATGAAAGATATTATTACTTTCCGAACTAATGGCATAAAGATTGCCTGATAACATACCGAAAACCGAAACAAAAAATAAAAGCCGTATGATATATTTTGAGAACAAATTGAAAGTGCTATTTTTGTACAAATACTTTTTAAAATTAATGCCCAAAACTAAGCAAAATTTACACTCGTTCAACATGGCTAACATTCCGAAACATGTAAATATTGTATTCGCTTTCTGTTTATTTTTCATAATGCTGGCATTGCCATACGCGAAAGTATCAGCTCAGAGCGCCGGTAGCGTGAGTGTAAAAA
Organism: Bacteroidales bacterium; assembly: GCA_017994175.1. Lineage (GTDB taxonomy): Bacteria > Bacteroidota > Bacteroidia > Bacteroidales > ML635J-15 > JAGOEF01. The sequence continues at coordinate 24,494 of JAGOLH010000038.1, forward strand.
GGGTGGTAATTGACCCGGGACACGGAGGCAAAGACCCCGGTGCCGTGGGAGCTATTTCCAAAGAAAAAGACCTGACGCTAGCCATCTCACTTAAGGTGGGCGATCTGATAAAAAAGAGTTTCCCTGATGTGGAAGTAATATACACCCGCAGCACCGACGAGTTTGTTGAATTGCATAAAAGGGCTCAGATTGCCAACGAGAAAAAAGCCGACCTGTTCATCTGCATACATGTGAATGCCATTGCAGGGGGAACCGCCTATGGTGCAGAAACGTTTGTAATGGGATTGAGTGTAACTGACGAAAACATGCGCGTTGCTAAACTTGAGAACTCCGTTATTCTTAAGGAAGACAACTACCAGAACAATTACGAAGGATTCGACCCAAACAGTCCCGAATCGAACATTATGTTTTCGCTTTATCAAAATGCCTTTATCGAACAAAGCCTCAAGCTCAGCGACAAAGTACAGAAATATATGAAGTCGGTTGCCGGACGTTACGACCGCGGTGTGAAACAAGCCGGGTTCCTCGTGCTTTGGCGTACTGCCATGCCCAGCATACTTATTGAATGCGGTTTTATCACCCATAAGGATGAAGAAAAATACATGAACAGCGAAGAAGGTCAAAACCAGATTGCAAAAGCAATATTCGATGCGTTCAGCGACTATAAGAAAAGCCTCGATAATGAAGGCAAGGAGATAAAAGGATCCGGCTCGCAGGATTCGGTTACAGAGAAACCAGAAAATAATACGGCTATAGAAAAACCTATTTCAGACAATTCTTTTAACTTTGCAGAAGGAATATTTTTTGGAGTGCAAGTGAAAGCATCGGCAAAAAAAATAGATATTTCGAAAGACAGCTTCCTGAGCGGCAAAGGATTGGTATATGAATACGAGCAGGGAGGTTTGTTCAAATATGTGGTTGCCGTGAGCCGCGATTACGAAAGCACCAATGCCGAGTTTGTAAAGCTGAGGGGTGAAGTGAAAGACTGCTTTATGGTAGCTTTCAGAAATGGGGAACGAATACCTGTGATACAGGCGCAAAAGGAGTTAAAACAGTAAACTATGAACAAACGCAGGAAATACATACTATTCGGTTTCATGGCAGTGTTCATCCTGGCATTTTCGTACTGGGGCTTTAACTATCTGAAAGGTGCCGACCTGTTTAAGAAACGGAATACCTTTTATGCCTATTATAATCGCATCGACGGTCTGGGCGTTGGAAGTCCCGTAATGATAAATGGGTATAAAATCGGACAAGTCACCAAAATTGATTTGCTTATTGAAAAAGGAGGCATATTGCTGGTTACCCTCGAAACCATGAGCGATATTCAGATACCCGATTCGAGTGTGGCTGAGATTTTCAGCACCGACCTTATGGGTACCAAAGGCATACAGTTTAACCTCAGCGATAAAACTACCTACTACAACTCGGGCGACACGGTGATAGGCACCATTGAGCAGAGCCTGAAGGAACAGGTGAGTATGCAGATGCTTCCGCTGAAAAGTCAGGCAGAAGACCTGATGAAAGAAATAGAAAATGCCATTACGATTATTACCTACATTTTTAATGAAAATACAAGGCAGAATCTTGAAAAAAGTTTCGAAAGCATAAAAACTACCTTATCTTATCTGGAGTCGTCGTCCATCACCCTCGACACCCTACTTTCGTCGGAAAGTTCACGTTTATCGCGGATTTTTATGCATGTCGAAAAAATTACCGCCAACCTGAAAGACAACAACGATAAAATTACCAATATACTGACGAATTTGTCGCAGTTTAGCGACACGCTGGTAGCCTTGAATCTGGGGCAGACCATATACAATGCCAACAAAGCCATCAGCGATATTGCCTACATCACCGATAAAATAAATCGCGGAGAAGGAACATTGGGGATGCTTGTAAACAACGATACACTGTACTATAATCTGGAAAAAGCCAGCGACGATCTCGACAAACTCATTGTTGACCTGCAGCGCAACCCGGGTAAATATGTAAATTTCAGTTTGCTGCACTTCGGACGCAGTGTGAGTGTTATCAACGAAGAAGACCTGAGCAAGCGCGATCAGAAATACCTCGACAAGCAACGGGAGAAGAGCCGGAAAGAAGCCCAGCGCAATGCGAACACAAAGAAAACCACGCAAACGACCAACCGGAGCATTCTGGATGAGCCGGTAGAATTCGACAGCAATGCGCCTGCCTATTACATGATTCAGATTATTGCAGGCTCAAATAAGCTGAATGCCAACTCACCCGAGTTCAAATCGTATAAAAACGTAAAAGAAAACTACAACGATGGTGTATATCGTTACCTCATCATGCCGCATACCGATGCCACGAACACCCAGAAGTACCTGAGTCTGATAAAGGAAGATTTCGACGATGCATTTCCGGTAGGCATTTATAATGGTTCCATTGTGCCCTATTCGCAGGCGATAGAGCTGAACAGCACGAAGTAATTACAATCCCCGCCCGTCACTGCGGTCACTTCGAGTAGCCTCTGTGTCCGCAGTGCGATGAAGCAAGCTGTACAATGACAGGCTCATTGCGCCCGTCATTGCGAATGTGAGGTACGAACATGAAGCAATCTGCATTTGACGGGCGAGTTTAAAAACTGTATTATAAAATAATTACTATTTTTATTCCATGGAAAAAGGAGGTTTTGTTTATATTATCACCAACAGCAATAATACCGTTTTATATACTGGTGTTACTAATAATCTTAACAGGAGGGTAATAGAACATAAAGAAAAGTTATCTCCTAAATCGTTCGCATCAAAGTATAATTGCAATAAGCTTGTTTATTTTGAATATTTTCAAAGTATAGAAGAAGCTATTTTTCGAGAAAAGCAACTAAAAGCAGGTTCTCGCAAGAAAAAAATCGATTTGATTAATGGCATTAATCCCACTTGGGATGATTTAAGTATTGAGAATTAACGTCTATGTATGGGTGGATTGCTTCACTGCGTTCGCAATGACGTTGGGTGCGCCCGTCATTGCGAATGTGAGGTACGAACATGAAGCAATCTGTATTTGACGGGCTCCCCAGCGTCATTGAAAATAAAATACTATTCATCGTATGCTTTGAATAATGTGTCGATTTTTTACATAATTTAGTGGCTGAAGCTAAACAATCAACCCAACGGTTCAACACCGTAACCATGGTAAACTATCAGCATATGAAAAAACTCACCCTATGGGCATGCATTCTTTTGCCCGCAATCAGCATTCAAGCACAGATTATTCCTGTGTACA